>DATLMN010000213.1:0-13281 GCA_035537255.1 Pyrinomonadaceae bacterium
GAACACCGCCCTTCGATATTTTGCTGGACACACAATGTGGTACATCAGTATTGAGACATTGTGGCTTTTATGGATGAACTTGCTCACTCATCCAGTCTAGCGCAGCAAGCTTGCGGGGAACTAACCCCATAGAGATTAGAATGTACTGCGAAACCGGGCGGCCATCTTTCGTTGCCGGTGTGAACTTGATACCGCGAGCCGCAATGACCGATTGCTCGGTCATGCCATACTTCAGAGGGTGAAGGACGATGATATGCTTGACCGTTCCGTCCGCAGCGAACACAGCCTTCATCACAACTTTGCCATGGAGCTTGCCCTGACGCGCAGCTTCTGTGATTTCCGCTTTTGGTCTAAATGAAATCCGTGCGCTGGTCGTGGTTTCATAGCCGTGGAAGACTGACCTGTTGGAATCGTCCTCGTCAACAAGGTCTATGTAAAAGCGCAGAGTCTCCAAGCGGTCTCGCCAGTAAACTGAATCGGAGGAATTGGCATTGAGCGTCAGGTATCGCTCAAGACTCTCGACTGCCGGCAGGAGTGGGGCCACAAGCTTTTGTCTGCGCTGTGAACGAGCTTCAGGAGACATCTTTTTTAGCTCTTCGAGTAAAGTTTTGTTATGGGTTAATGCCTGCGCTGCCTCATAGCTGACTTGTCCGTAAATGTATGTGAAGGCTTCGGCCTTCAAAAGAAGGGCCGGAGAGAAGTCCGGATTAATCTGCAAAGCCGCGTCGGCTTTCTCTAAGGCTTTTGAAAAGTCTAGCTGCCGCAGAAGGACAAGGCCGATAATGTAGTGTGCTTCCGCATTACGCGCTTCTGACGCCAGCACGAGCCCCGCTTCGTGCATTGCATCAGATAACTTATCAGCGCCGAGCCAGAGATTTGCTAAACCAACGCGAGCGGCAGCGAAGCCGGGGCGGAGCTTTAATGCTTTCTCAAATGCCTGGCGCGCTTCGTTGGCGTTATTGTTATTGCTGAGGACAACTCCCAGATAATACCAGGCAACAGCATCATCTTTATCCTGCTTAACTGCGTCGCGCAGAATATGGATCGCCGTTTGAGCATCACCCCGCTGGTACAGCTTGACGGCGCGCGCAGTCTCTTCGGAGATGCTCTCCTGCGGCGATTGCGCATGAGGCTTCGCCTGTGATTCAACAGGAAGGCATGGGCAAATGAATGATAGTACGAACAAGCAGACTACGGCTGCGCGAGGATTTGACATATAAACCTCCCATAGTCTTTGCTGTGCATTATGCGCCGCAACACTTCTTGTACTTCTTGCCAGAGCCGCAGGGGCAGGGCTCGTTGCGCCCGACCTTGGGTTGATCGCGCGTGACCGTTTTAGTCTTCGCGGCCTCTTCGCCCGCTGCGGTCGCGCCCTGATTCGGGCCTGTAAAGGTCAAAGAAGAGGGGCGGCGCGGCGGACGACGCTGCTGAAGCTGTTCGGGCGCTTGCTCTGTCACGACCTGTAGGTTAAAGAGCGAACGGATCGTGCTCTGGTCTATGCGGTCGAGCATCTCCTGAAAGAGATCGAAGCTCTGCTTTTTGTACTCGACGAGCGGGTCTTTCTGCCCGTAGCCGACAAGCCCTATGCCCTGCTTGAGGTGGTCAATGGAGAGCAGGTGGTCTTTCCACTGCGCGTCGATGATGTTGAGCATGATGATGCGCTCGTAGGTGCGCATCGCTTCGACGCCGATCTGCTCTTCCTTAACGGCGTACTTCGCTTTTAGTTTCTCCCAGATCGCGCTCTCAATCTCTTCGGAAGTCGAGTTGGCGAAATCCACGCCCTCTGCGTCGGCGTCGAAATCGTAGATGGAATCAAGCTGGATTTTGTAGTTGACCACGTCCCAATCTTCGGGCGCGACCTCAGGGTTGAGATACTGCTTGGTCAAATCCGTGAGCAGGTCGCGCGCGACACCCGTTTCGCCCAGAAGGTATTCGCGCTGGTCGGGTTCTTCCATCAACTGGCGGCGCAGACCGTAGATGGTCTCGCGCTGCTTGTTCATCACGTCGTCGTATTCCAGGAGGTGTTTACGCGATTCAAAGTTGCGCCCTTCGACGGACTTCTGCGCGCCCTCTATACGTTTCGAGACCATGCGGGATTCGATGGCCGTGCCGTCCTCCATCCCCAGACGCTGCATCAGAGCCTTGACCTTGTCGCCCGCGAAGATACGCATCAGATCGTCTTCTAAGGAAAGAAAGAAACGGCTCGATCCGGGGTCGCCCTGTCGTCCGGCGCGCCCACGTAGCTGGTTGTCAATGCGGCGCGATTCGTGGCGCTCTGTGCCGATGATGTGCAGGCCACCGGCATTGACGACCTCTTTGTGCTCTTCCTCGACGATACGCTTGGCGTGTCGAACGGCCTCTTCCCACTGCTCGTCCGTGGCCTCGTCCGGGTCTATCTCTTCGCGCTTCAAAAATTCACGCGCCATAAATTCCGGGTTGCCGCCGAGCAGTATGTCCGTGCCGCGTCCGGCCATGTTGGTCGCGATGGTGACAGCGCCTTTGCGTCCGGCCTGCGCGACGATCTCGGCTTCGCGCTCGTGATACTTCGCGTTCAGGACGTTGTGCGGAATGCCTTCCTTTTGCAGACGGCGCGAGATCAGCTCGGAATTTTCGACAGAGACCGTACCGACCAGTGTGGGCTGTCCCTTCTCGTGACACTCTTTGATCTCATCGACGACCGCATCCCATTTCTCTGGCAGCGTGCGATAGATCACGTCCGAGTTATCGGTGCGCACCATAGGCATGTTGGTCGGGATGACGATCACGTCCAGCTTGTAGGTCGAATGAAACTCCGCTGCCTCTGTCTCGGCAGTACCGGTCATGCCTGAGAGTTTTTCGTAGAGACGGAAATAGTTTTGCAGGGTGATGGTGGCGAGCGTCTGATTCTCGCGCTCGATCTTGACGCCCTCTTTGGCTTCGACGGCCTGGTGCAGACCGTCAGACCAGCGGCGTCCCTTCATCAAGCGCCCTGTGAAGTCGTCGACGATAATCACTTCGCCGTCCTGCACGACGTACTGGTGATCGAGCTTGTAGAGCGTGTGTGCCTTTAAAGCCTGCTCAACGCAGTGCAGCAGTTCCATGTTCGAGGGATCATAAAGATTTCCGACGCCGAGGAGTCGTTCGGCCTTATCAACGCCCTCTTCCGTCAAGACAGCCGTGTGCTGTTTCTCGTCAAGCAGGTAATCGCCGACTGTCGTTTTGTCCTCTTCATTCTTCTCGCCCTTGCGTAGCTGCGGGATGATGGCGTCGGCCTTGTAATACTTGTCGGTCGCTTCGTCTGATGCGCCGGAGATGATCAGCGGCGTGCGCGCTTCGTCGATCAGGATAGAGTCGACCTCGTCGACGATGGCGAAGTAATGGCCGCGCTGGACGCAGGTCGCCAGATCGAACTTCATATTGTCGCGCAGATAGTCGAAGCCGAATTCGTTATTCGTGCCGTAGGTAATGTCCGCCGCATAAGCCGCCTGACGCTCGAAGTCATCCATGTCGTTCTGAATGCAGCCGACTTCAAGACCCAGGAAGCGATGAATCTGGCCCATCCATTCTGCGTCGCGCGATGCCAGATAATCGTTAACCGTGATGACGTGGACGCCGCCGCGACCTGTAAGAGCGTTGAGGTAAGAGGGAAGCGTGGCGACAAGCGTCTTGCCTTCGCCCGTGCGCATCTCCGCGATCTTGCCTTCGTGAAGCACTATGCCGCCGATCATCTGCACGTCGAAGTGGCGCATGCCTGTGGAGCGCACGCTCGCCTCGCGAACCGTGGCGAAGGCTTCCGGAAGAAGCTCTTCCAGGGCTTCGCGCTCACGGCGCTTGCGGTCTTCCGGGTCGGTCGCATCTGCGACGGCGCGTGCGACCTGCTCTTTGAATTGAACGGAGCGCGCGCGAAGCTCTTCGTCCGAGAGGCGCTTGACGGCTGGCTCAAGCTCGTTGATGCGCGCGATGATGGGCCGAATGGTCTTGAGATAGCGCTGGTTACTGCTGCCGAAAACTTTGGTTAAAAACTTGTCGATCATGATCTTAATTTACCTGCCGAGATTTAAAGCACACAATTAAAAGAGGGTCGTCTGCGCCGGTTGAGCGCGCAACCAATGATTGTAAAGGAAGCGATGAAACGGAGGCAAGCGAGTGCAGTTTGAAGACGTGTGCTTAAAGTCTTCGACGCTGCTCTAGTTTACGGGCTGGCTGCTCCGCCAGTCTTCAGATAAGACCGGCGCGCGGCAGGCGTGTGACGACCAGATGCGGGTGCTTGTCTATGAGAGCACGGCTGTTTTGATAGAGATTTTCTTCAGGCTCAAGCTGTGACTGGCAAATGTCTAAGTGGAAGAAGGAATTGCTCGTGGCGGCCAGTTTCAGAGTTCGCTGCGGCGAGAGTTGACCGGCAGCCGTTACACCCGCGATCAATGCCTGAGACCTGTTGACCGCTGCGAGCGCGCCTTCGTGCGGCGCGTGAGCATAAGCCGCAGGCACACCCGTGGCGACAAGGCCCAGACAGGCTGAGAGCACAGTCACGAACAACGAAGCATTAGTGGTACGCGAAGCGTGCATGCTTGAAACTTAACTGGTCGGAACGTGCTTCGAGAGCATTGCTCCGGCGGTCGCGCGCGGCATCTTAAAGTTGACGACGACCTGTTTGCCGTCAACGCTGACGTTCGTACTCTTATATAAAATCTCTTCGTCCTGCCCCTTTTTCGCGAAAGCACCTCCGGCCAGCAACAGATTATATCCCTGCATCAGTTCTCTGGCACGTTCTGGCGAGCCGACTTCGGATTCGACCTTTGCCACGACCTCGTTCTGATCTAGCTTGACTGTGATGCGCAGTTTCCGCGCATCCTTTTTCATAAAGCCGAGAACTTTGCTATCGCCTATGGCGGCGACCAGTTCCTTGGCAACTTCTATCAGGCGCGGGTCGCCCGTCTTCTGTATGACTACAGGGTCATGGAGCGTGCCGTCTTCATCAAGCTGCGCCTCTATGACCATCTCTATAGCCTGGCTCAAATCAAGCTCGCCCTTGACCTTCAACTCGTTGGCGCGCGCCAGCCAGTCCTTGAGCGGCTTTTTGTTGATCGCATCCTCGTTCGGGCGCTCGACGTTATTCTCTGTGGCGATCTTGTTTAATTCCTTCTCGGCCTCCTCCTTCGTCTTGGCTGCAAAAGCCGGGTCAGCGCCGGGCGTGCCGCTGGCCGTCGCAGGCAAGGAGGGGCTGGCCGCAGGCGAAGCTTGAGGCGTCGGAGAAGCCGCCGGTGTCGCGCTCGGTGAAGGCGAAGGCTTCGGCGGGATATAGACCGGCGCGGGCGGAGTCATCGTGATGATCTGCGGGGCAAGCAGGTCTGGCGGTAAAGCCTCGCCCGTCGCGAAATAGCCTTCCGGATACTGAAACTTTTCGTGGGCCAGATCGATCATCTGCGCTCGCTCGCCCACGGCAGTCCTGTTGTAGTCCTCGTCTACGTACTTGGCGTCAGAGAACAGGTAAGCGATATTGAGCGCGCTGCGCACGCCAGGCACATAAACGGCAGAGAGTACCAAAGCCGCGTGCAGCACAAGTGAGCCGGCAGCCAGACGCGATAGAATCGGCCAGCGTGGCTCGCGGTTAACCTCAAAATTTTCGAAAAGCTCCGTCAATTTCTTCACCCAACCGGCGCGCCCTCTCTAAAAGTTCGTCGGCGCACGCCTATCTTAGACGCATACAGGCCCGCAATCGTTGCGAGCCTTCCCATATCTAAAGGTTAGCATCACCTGAGCCGCAGGAAAAGCAGGGATGAGGGCGGAGGGATGAGGGATGAATAAAACATTCAAGAAAATGAAGCATTCCTTTCATCCTTCATCCTTCATCCTTCAGCCCTTCGCTCCGCCTTCATCCTTCATCCTTCATCCTTTACAATGACGTTATGCCACGCTCACATGTTAACGGACGGCGGCGCTCGCGGGGCGCGAAGGGCAAGGACGGGAAGAATGAGCGCCGTACCGACAGGGGAAGGGAGAGAAAACGTCCCTCTGGCGAGCGCGATGATTCGTCACAGGGACAACAGCCCTTGCGCTCTCTTTCGCGCGAGCTGCGTCGGCTGCTCGAAGGCATAGGCACGCCCGCTCCCGCTCCTTTTAAGCCCGATCCTTTTCAAACGGAAGCGCTCGCCGCTCTTGAAAATGAAGACGTGCTGGTGACAGCGCCGACGGGCAGCGGCAAGACCTGGATTGCGCGCGAGGAGATTCGTAGACTTCTCGCCGCCGGAAAGCGCGCGTGGTACACCAGCCCTCTGAAGGCGCTCACCAACTCGAAATATCAGGAGTTCGCGGACGAGTTCGGCGCTGCAAATGTCGGTATCCTGACGGGCGACAGGAAAGAGAACGCGGACGCGCCGCTCATCGTCGGCACGACGGAGATTTATCGTAATCAACTGTTCGACTCGCTGCGCGGCGGAAGCGAGATTCGCGCAGACCTCGTCGTCCTTGACGAAGCGCATTACCTGGCCGACGAGGAACGCGGCCACGTCTGGGAGGAAGCGATTATCCTGTCACCGCCGCGCATACGCCTTCTGCTGCTCTCCGCGACCATAGGGAATGCTGAAGAGTTCGCCGCCTGGATGGAGGAAGTGCGCGGCGTGCGCTGCGGTGTCGTGTCTCGTCCGGGCGCGCGCCCCGTCCCCTTGCGCGCAGCCTTCCTTTTGCCCGACGGACAATTACTGCCGCTTATAGATCATCACACCGGCGGGCTTAATACGGAGATCGTCCGGCTGAGCGAAAGACAGGAGCGCGACGCACGTCCGTCACGTTCTAATTGGAGATCAAGAAGAGGGGGCGGCCCGCGTTGAAACTGAGCATGCCGGAGATGCCGCCTGCGACGCTTCTTGCGGCTCTTTCCTCTTACGATCTGCTGCCCGCTATCGTCTTTCTACCGACACGCAGGCGCTGCGATCAGGCTGCATCGGAAGCCGCGCTCGCGCGTCGCGACGAACGCATAGAACGTCGAGACGAGCGGCGCGCTGTGCTTCGCAGTTTCGTCGAAGAGCATCCGGAAGTACGAAATCATCGTCACTGGGACACGATCATTCGCGGCGGCGTCGCCTCTCATCACGCAGGGCACATCCCCGCCTGGAAACTTGTCATAGAGCGTTTGATGAGCGCAGGACTCTTGGACGCGATCTTTGCGACGGCTACCGTGGCGGCGGGCGTAGATTTCCCTGCGCGCACGGTTGTCATTACGAATGTCGACGCGCGCACAGGCCAGGGCTGGCGTATGCTCTCGGCCTCCGAGTTGCAGCAGATGACCGGGCGCGCAGGGCGACGTGGCCGCGACCGCGTAGGCTTCGTCGTCGCCGCGCCCGGACTTCATCAAGACCCCGAGCGCATCGCTCATCTACTGTCAGCGCCGCCCGATCCGCTGCAAAGCCAGTTCCGCGCGACCTACTCGACGCTACTGAACCTGCTCGACGCCTACGAAAGCTTCGCACACGTGCGCGATATTGCCGAGCGCAGCTTCGCCTTTCGTGATGTGACGCGCCGCATCACACGCCTTGAGCGCGAGGTTGAGCGCGACGAGCGGCACATCAGAGAAAAGCTGGACGCCGCAGGCTGTGATCTTCCGGTATCTGTCGCGCGCGGGCTTGAACGTCTGGCGAGCGCGCGTGCAAGGCTGCTAGAGCATCTGCCGCAAACGCGCGCCGAAGTCATCATGCGCTGGCTGGACGAGATGGTCGTGCCCGGAAGAATCGTTGGCGTGGGCCGCAGCGGTCGCCGTCTGGTGTTCGTCACGCGCAAACGCGGCGGCGGGATCAACGGTGTGCGTGAGGACGGACGCAGCGCCAGCCTCGCGCTCGAACGAATCGGCAGAGTTTACGAGACCGTCTATCCCTTAAACGAAGATCAGATCGACGAGGCATTCGCCGATGTGCGCGCTAAGGGCAGAGAGCTGTTGTTACATGAACCGCGACTGCGCGACGCGCGTGAATACGAAAGCGAGTCGGTCGAGCTGATCAATCAGATGATCGACGAGCTTGCACCCCCGACGCGGGGCTTGAGCGAACAAGAGAGATCGACTTGCGCCGAAGCCCTGTGGTCTGTGATCGAAGACGCGGAACGTATAGAGCGCTCTGAGACGCGCATCGCGGCACTGCGCGCAGAAGTATGGCAACCCTTCGAGAGACGCGCGCGCGTGCTCTCCGCCTTTGATTATCTGGACTTCGCGCGCGAGCGCGTGACAGAGCGCGGACGCTGGCTAGCAGACCTGCACGTAGACCGCACGCTCCTTGTGGGCGAGGCCGTCCGGCAAGGGCTCTTTGATTCGCTGGACGTGAAAGGAGCGGCGGGGCTGATGGCGGCGCTGGCCGCCGATGCGGATCGCGATTACGGCGAGCTTGAGCTGGACGACCGTCTCGTCCAGACGCTTGCGCGCTTCGACGAAGTTGCTTATAAAGTTGCCACCGAAGAATGGAAACAGGGCTTAGAGCCCGCGCCCGAAATCAATTTCTCTGCGGCCGCGACCGCCGCGCGCTGGGCCGGTGGTGTGGAGTGGGCAGAGCTTGTGCAGGAGACGCGCGCCGAAGAGGGAGACCTCGTGCGTATGCTTTCGCGAACGGGCGAATCGCTTCTTCAGATCGCCGGACTTAAAAAAGCGCAACCGGCAGCCGCGCGTCGTGCGGCGAGTGCGGCCGAAGCAGTGCTGCGCGAGCCCGTGCGTTAAGCCTTATTCAAAATCAAGGGGGAGTCGTGAATCTGACAAAGCTCTTTCTCATCGAGCGCCTGTGCGCGCTCCTTTTTGTCGCCCTCCTGATGACGACCGGAGCGGCCTGCGGCAGTGGCATGACCGACACGCGAAATGGAGACCGAACTGTGATGACAAAGGGTGAGAAGGGCGGGCCGGTCAACTACCTTGCGTTAGGAGATTCGACGGGCCTCGGCGTCGGTGCTCGTCAAGGCGGCTATGTCGCGCGTCTCTTTGAGCGGATCAAAGAGTTGCGTGCGGGCTCGCGTCTGACCAACATGTGCGTGAGCGGCGCGACCACGGAGGATGTCCTCAACGAGCAGTTGGGGTCTGGCGTGACGGCGCAGACGACGCTCGTCACGCTCGGCATAGGCATCAACGACGTGGGCCGAGGCGTGTCCGTCGAAAGGTTCGCGCGTAACTACGAAGAGATCATCAAGCGAGTCAGGGCGAAGACAAATGCGCCCATCGTCTTGACCAACCTGCCGGACGTTTCGCTCGCTCCGGTCGTGCCCGTCTCGTTGCGCAGCGAGCTTGCAAGCCGCATCACGCTCTTTAACGAACAGATCGAAGAGATCGCCAAGCGCTACGGCCTACTTGTCGTAGATGCTTACCAGGCGACGCACGAGCTGATCCCACAGCATCCGGAGTTCTTCTCAAGCGACGGCTTTCACCCGAGCGACACAGGCTACGAGTACTGGGCCAATTTGATGTGGCCGACCGTTAAGACTGCAATAGGTGAATAGCAAAGTCAGACCAAATCTTTGCAGAAGATGTGTACGGCACACAGACTTGTGGACTGTTGTGAGAAGAGTCCCCGAATCAGTTTCTCTATAAGATAGTGGACAAGCGTTGGCCTCTGTTCGGGATTGCTACCTGCGCCTACGTCTTAAGAGCAAGAGCACCAGCACAACCATCACTATCAGCCCGAGCCCGCCGGGCCAGAAGAACCAGCCATCACGGCTGGAATAACCACCCGCAACCACACAAGATGATTGCCACAGTGCAACCACCACTGTCAGGACAGAGATTCTTTTCATATCGGCTGCGTCCTCTCCGGCACACTTATCCACAAAGCGGCATTTGATTGAAAGGGGCTGATAAAAAATCCGTGGGGAAGGAGCTTATACCTGAACGCCTCTTGAGTACTCTGTACGCCAGCAGGCAAAGCTCCCTGCAAGCAGGATTGCCAGCGAGCGCTCCGCTCTTAATACCTTCTAATAATTCGCGTGGCACAATGCTTGCCAATAGAGCCTGCACGAAGCACTGACGACTCAAAAACATACACGGTGTCAAGTGGCCTGAGAGAAATACGCGACACTTCTCCCACACCGATACAGATAGATTGAATCGCATGGGGCTGACTCGCAGCCTGCGTGGCAAAGATCGTAGAGACGTAAGGTGTCCGAGCAAGAGAAGTTCCAATGCCGCCGTGCTCGGTCGGCGCGGCAAAGCTCAAAGCGGCGTTACAGGTAGCGCCTGATGCTGGAAAGGGAAAAAGATGTCTGTGGTAGTGACGGATTTTGATGGCTTGCGCGGTGCGGTCGAAACTTCTGGTCGCGAGATAGACAGAAGTCAGCCGGAGGTTATGGTGCGTTTCGAGAACGGTCAGCAACTGGTCGTCCCCACGGCGCAGCTTATTCAAAGACAGGACGGGAGCTATTTTCTGCCATTCAGCCTAGCTAAAATCGGTACACAAACCGATTCCGCGATGACAGATGAACAAGAGAATGAAGACACGCTCGTCGTCCCTGTCGTCGCTGAGAAACTGGACGTACAGAAACGCAGAGTCGAGACGGGCGGCGTGCGCGTCAAAAAGATCGTTCGCGAAAGAGAAGAGATTATTGACGAGCCGCTCCTTCGTGAAGAAGTCCATGTCAAGAGAGTTCCTGTCAACCGCGTAGTCGATGGGCCAATTCCTGTGCGTCACGTCGGCAATACCATGATTATCTCCCTGCTCGAAGAGGTGCTGGTGGTCGAAAAGCGGCTGGTGCTCAAAGAGGAATTACACATCACCAAGGACGAAGTGGAAACTTATAAGCCGCAGCGCGTCACGCTTCGCCACGAAGAAGCTGCCATAGAGCGTGTCGGCGCTCCGCCGGAACTCCCCGGCGAGGGAAACAACAATAATAGCTCGTCCCCCAAATGACCGGCACAGGAGCAGCCGCGTCCTCAACAAGGTATTTGTGTAAAGAGAAAGGGGAAGGAAATGGCTAAGACAGTAGTGGGTCTGTTTGATAATCGCGACGCGGCACGCAGCGCTGTGCAGGAACTGCTCGATGCAGGCGTCAGGCGCGAAGACATCAGCGTCATGTCGAAAGAGCTTGAGGGCAAAAACGCCCTCGTCGAGTTAGTGGAAGAGGACGGTCATGAGCAGGTGGAAGACATGGCGAAGGGCGCGGGCGCGGGCGCAACCATCGGCGGCTTGGCGGGTTTGCTGCTGGGCTTGACTGCGCTGGCAATTCCCGGAATCGGCCCTGTGCTGGCCGCTGGGCCAATCGCCGCCTTGATCGCGGGCGCTGGCATCGGCGCGACCGCAGGAGGCTTGGTCAGCGGTCTGACGCGTCTGGGCATGTCTGAAGACCAGGCTCATGCTTACGCCGAAGGCGTGCGACGCGGCGGGACTCTCATCAGCGTTAACGTGTCGGACGAAGGCGCGGCAGGCGTCGTCACGACCATGAAGCGCAACGGCGCAATCGAGATCGACAAACGCACTGCACAGTGGCGCGAGGAAGGCTGGACGGGTTTCGACCCGCAAACCACAAGCGCTGCTTTCGATGCTTATCAGAAGGGCGCTATGAAGTTAGACACGGGCGCGGATAAGGACGTGACGGCCGAGCATCAGCCCGTTGCGGCACAGCCCATCAATGCTGGCGAAATAGCCTTGCCCATCGTCGAAGAGCAATTGGAAGTCGGTAAACGTGAAGTGGAGCGAGGCGGCGTGCGCGTGCAAACGCGCGTCACGGAAACGCCCGTTGAAGAGAATGTACAGCTACGAGATGAACGTGTTCACGTCGAGCGCCGCCCCGTCGATTACACTTTTCACGGCACAGAGTCAGAGGCTTTCCAGGAATCGATAGTGGAAATCAAGGAAGCTTATGAAGAGCTGATCGTCAAGAAGAAGGCGCGCGTCGTCGAAGAAGTAGTGGTCGGTAAAGATGTCGAGCAGCACACGGAGACCGTCCGCGAAACACTGCGTCGCACAGACGTAGATATAGAACCTTTAGGGACGGAGAGGGCCAGAGGCGCTACCGCCTCTTCGCACAACAACGATGACACGCAGGATGGCCCGGACAGACCATAAGGATAGCAAAACTTTTGTGTAGTAATCAGCGAGTCCGTATGTCGTGTGCTCTGACACTCTTACGGCATCGCCGCCAGCTAAGGGGAACCCGGCAGTCGGGTACAATTTGAGGAATCAGGGGGGAACGAAATGATAATGGGGAAAAATAGCAACTTGTTCAAGGCTGTCAGAAGTAGCCTCTTATGCTCGACCTTACTTCTAATGCTGTCGATACCCGTCGCCGCACAGAACAACAACGCGAGGACGGATAACGCCAATACGACGACCACTACTCGCACGGAAAACAGAGAAGAGAGAAGGGATGATGATCGTGACTGGGGATGGCTAGGGCTACTCGGCCTTGCAGGTCTTCTGGGATTGATGCCCAGAAAGCGTGTCGCCGTCGTCCAAGAAACAAGAGAGGCGCGACCCGGAACGACAGACCACAGGTAGTCTTCACAGGCTTTTCGTTTAAAACAGAGGGCGGCACGGGCAGAGAGCGTATCTCTAGCCCGTGCCGCCCTCTTCGGCTTTTTAAAGGGCCTGGCGGTCGCTCCCGTAAATGAGCGCCGCAAGAGGCTCGGGAAAAGAAAGACTTGACAGGGACGGGGCTGATGGTCATAAAATACGAGCGTTCGTTTTTTAGGTGGATTCATGCCCAAACTCAGCCCGACGGTGCTTGAAGAAAAGAAGGGTCGCATCGAAGAAGCGGCGAGGCAGCTTTTCATCAAGCAGGGTTTTCATGCCACCTCCATGCGTGACATCGCCGCGCGAACCGGAACTTCGCTCGGCAATCTATACAACTACTATCGGACGAAGGAGGAGATCTTAGAATCCATCACGGCCAAGTACCAGAAGGTCATAGATGCGCGCCTGCGCGCCATCTTTGACGAGATCGAAGAGCCCTTTCAGCCGGAGAGCTTGATCCGGTTCGGGCGTCTCGTCAAAGAGATGATCAACGATCATCACGATTTCTGGCTGCTCATGTACATAGACGTACTGGAGTTCGAGAATCGCCACTTTCGCAAGATGTTCGAGGGGTTGAGCGGTAACCTGCGGCGGCGCTTTAGCAGTTACTTCACGGAATTGAAAAAGCGGGATGCGCTCTATGACGGCATCGACCCGGCGGTCGGTTTTACGGCCGCCTACATGCAGTTCTTTAACTATTTTCTCGTCGAGAAACTGTTCGGCGGCAATCGTCACTTCGGAATCACCGACGATCAGGTGATCGTCAAGCTGACGGAGATTTTTTGTCGCGGCATCATGCGGCCCGAAGCTGTTAAGGGGCTCAGCCAAACAACCG
>DATLMN010000214.1:0-19751 GCA_035537255.1 Pyrinomonadaceae bacterium
AAATCTATGGCGAGATCGAAGGATGAGGCGCGTAGACGACGTAACTGCTGACGCGGTGCCAGCAGCGTCTCCCCAGACATCGGCCAGCGCCTCAGAGCCTTCGTGTCGACTTCGATGAGACGATCAACAAACGGGTTGTCCCTCAGGATTTCAGCCGAGCGGCGCTCGACCACCCAGGAGATTTCCGCCCCGGGCTTTCCCCTCCTGATCGCGGAGAGGACGGGAAGCGTATGGACGATGTCCCCGATGCTCCCCAGTTTGACTATCAGAATACGCATTTAAAAGCAGTGGCAAGTGACAAGTGGCGAGTGACAAGATAAAAGCCTGTAGTCCAGGCTCGTCACTTGTCACTCGTCACTGATCACTGCTTTTTCATGTTCCGCCGAAGTAGCTGAACTTCAGATTGGCCGTCGCCGTACGCTTCCCGTCCCGCATCTTGGTGAGCTTGCCTTCGAGGATGGGCTTGCCCCATTGATCGGAGTCCAGCTCGGCGTAGACGCCGCCTCGCAGGAAGCGGCCTGTGAAACTGTAGCTGATCCCCTGAATAGGAACGGTCGTAAAAGTAAATCTCTCGCGCGTGACGCTCACGGTCTTGAACCTGTAGGTCACGCCCCTGTTCGTATAGAGACCCGAAGGCAAATTGAGATAGCTCTTCTTGGCGTCCCGCAAAAGCTGAATCGCGCTGACCTCCGTGAGCCCTCTTGGCGGGTCTCCGATGACATCGAACTCGCCCTCCGGGTCAAACTTCTGCGCCACGTCAGCGGCGGTCACGTTCGCAGCGCTCGCCAGAGAGAAGATAAAAGCGACGGTCGACAGCAGCAGGGCAAGGGCTACAGGCAAAGCTGCGCGGCGCGCGGCCCAACACTTTTTTATATCCTGACAATCTCTGTCCATCCCTGTTAAGTTCTTTCCTTAGCCTTCATCCGAACTCCGCTGCCCAAGCTGCGCGATCATCTCGGAGGTCGAATGGTCTTTGGGATCGCCGACAATCGCCACGCGACCGCCGTAAGATCGTACCACATCGCGTTCGGGAACTGAGTCCTCCGTATAGTCCGTGCCTTTGGCGTGAATGTCCGGGCGAATCGCACGCAGCAAGGCTTCGACCGTCGGCTCGGCGAAGATCGTCACGAAGTCTACGGGACGCAGGGCGGCGATGATCTCCGCGCGCTCACGCTCAATCACCAGCGGCCGGCCAGGCCCTTTGAGCAAGCGCACCTGTAAGTCTGAATTGATTCCAACCACCAGCATGTCGCCTAGAGCGCGAGCGCCTTCAAGGTATCGCACGTGCCCGACATGCAGGATGTCGAAGCAGCCGTTGGCAAGGACTATGCGCGCGCCAGCGCGACGCGCAATCGCCACACGCGCGATCAGGCGATTGCGATCTAGTATGCGCGCCGCAGCATGCGCTCTGTGTTGCTCTTCAGTCACATCAAACTCCGGGCGTGCGTGAGCGCCTCTACGCTCCTTCGGCTAACAAGACCTCGACGGTATCTCCGTCTTCGAGACCGTACACCTCGCGTAGCTTTACGTCGCAGGCGATTTCGATCACGGTTTTGGGGCGGGCACTCTGGCCCTGCTCGATTTTATCAGGCCGCAGGATAAAGGCCGCGCGCCCGAACACTCTGCACGGAACGATATTGACCGAGACTGTCCCTCCGTATTCTTCCTTTTCCAGACGCATGACCTCTAGGGGCACGCTGTATGGATGCTCCAATTCAAGGTTGAGCGTGCCGGGGAAAAGCCGCATGCCTGTCTTGCGCTCGTAATGTTCTTGCAGCTTCTCAATCCAGTAAGAGAAGTTTCCCTCGCCGCTCACGACTCTGCCGCGCAAGACTCTCGGGTTGCTGCTCATCGCCCCTTTCCTGTTTGAAGCACGGACGAGAGCAGCTCCTGTTGATTGACGGAGGCCGTGCCGCGCTTCATGACGACCAGCCCGCCCGCATGATTGGCAAGCTGGGCGGCGTCGGCAAACGTCGCGCCAGAAGCGAGCGCCAGGGTGTAAGCGGCGATGACTGTATCGCCTGCTCCCGTTCCGTCCACGGCCTCAAGCGCGCCGACGGCCTCTATGTGCAGGGCTTCAGCGCCCTCTTCCAGAAGCACCATGCCGTGACTTCCGCGCGTGATGAGCAGCGAGCGGTAGCCGAGTTGCGCTCGCAACTGCTCGCCAGCCGCTTCGAGTCCGGGCAGTTCAGTGTGAGAGATGCCTAGAAGCTGCTCCACCTCATCCTCATTCGGAGTCCCCGAAGTAAAGCCCTTAAACTCCGAGAGGCGAAAGCGCGAGTCGACCAGCACCGGAAGATTCCGCGCGGCGCTTGATGCACGCACAGCCCCGGCCATCAACGCATCGGCCACACCGTAATTATAATCGGAGATGATAACGGCATCAGCCTTCGCTGCTTCGCTCATCAGGCACGAGCGTAAGTCACTTCGCAGGCTCTCATCTGAAAGAGGCTCGCCCTCGTAATCAACACGTATCACCTGCTGGCGCGGGGAGTGAAGCTGGCCCGCTAGAATCCGTACCTTGGTCGTCGTCTGCACGGCAGAAGATTGACGGACGCTCTTGGTTTCCACGCCGCACGCGTCGAGCTTAGAGAGCAACGCCCGCCCAGCCTCGTCCTCGCCCACCACCGCGATCAGTGCGACACGTGCGCCGAGCGCCGCGAGGTTGGCGGCGCAGTTGGCCGCGCCGCCAGGAATCGTCTCCGTCCGCTCATGGCGCAGGATAAGCACGGGCGCTTCGCGCGAGACGCGGCTGATCTCGCCGTAGAGAAAACGATCCGCCACGGCATCGCCCACCACCACGATGCGACGCTCCTGAAAGCGATTGATGATCGCCCTCAAACGCTCCTGCTGCTCTTCTGGCTCAAAGGCCACTTAGCTTTTCTCCTTCAAAACAAAAGGCAATTAACAGGGATGGACATGATGAACGGGATAAAAAATCAGGAAGAAAGCATTAGTGCTTTAAAGCTGAGATTTGAAACCTCAACTCATCTATCGAGCTTTGCTTTTATCCTGACAATCTCTGTCCATCCCTGTTTGATTCTGACTTAATAAACACAGCGATTCAATTTTCTGATTAACTCTTATTTATCGCTGCCTTCATCAACAATCTTTTGCACTGCTTCGAGCAGGTTTTCCGCGACCAGCTCGGGCTCGCTCTTCCAGGACGGGCGTTGATATTCCCACTCGCCGCGCCCGTAGCCACTCAGGACAAACGCTGAGCGCACGCCCGCGTTGTGGGCCAATTCGATGTCGCTGTAACGATCACCGATCATCCAGCTTCGCGCCAGATCAATATCGAAATCTGCGGCGGCGCGATTAATCAGTCCGGGTCTGGGCTTGCGACAATCGCAATCGAAACGATATGGCGGCTCTCCCAAGGACGGATGATGCGCGCAATAGTAGATCGCGTCCAGCCGTGCGCTCGCGTTGCTTAATTCCTGTTCCAGCACGCCGTGGACAGCTTTGATCATCTCCTCTGTAAAGTAGCCGCGCGCGACCCCCGCTTGATTCGTCACCAGAATGGCTAGCCACCCAGCTTCATTCAAAATCTGCACGGCCTCAGCCGCATACGGAAAGACCTTGTAGCGCGAAGGATGATTGACATAGCCGACCTCTTCGGAGATCGTGCCATCGCGATCCATAAACACCGCACGGCGTTTCATCACTGGCCGACCTCCGCCACCGTTTTTCTGTTAAGCATAACTAACGCGCGCTCGAAAACCTCTTCCGCAGTGATGGCCGTCATGCAGCGATGGTCAATCGGGCAATCGCGCAGCATGCACGGCGCGCAATCGGGCGGGCGGCGAATGATCTCCGCCGTGCGCGAGAACGGCCCGGTCGTCGCAGGGATCGTCGGGCCAAAGATCACCAGCGTGGGCCGCTCAAGCGCCGCACTGATATGCGCAGGGCCTGTGTCGTTAGTGACAAGCAGATCGGCCACAGAGAGCACTGCGACGACCTCTGACAGCTCCGTCCGGCCCGTGAGCATCAAAGGGCGATGGCGCATCCTCGCGGCAACCTCCTGGGACACGCTTTCTTCATCGCGCGAGCCAATAAGCGCCACGTCCGCGCCGATGCTTTCGATCAACATGTCCGCGAGCGAAGCGTAACGCTCCGTGGGCCAACGCTTCGCGCGACTGTTGGTCGAGCCCGGACAGAGCGCGACGAGAGCAGCACCGCTTAAACCTACGCCTTCAGCGCGCAGCCGCTCGCGCGCCTCTCTGCGGCGCTGCTCGGAAACCTGAAGAGCAAAAGCAGGCTCGCTATCAAGAACACCTGATGCGCCGTCAATCAGCCGCTCAAGCTCTGCCACGATGTTGAGATAGTAAAAGACCTCGTGGCGCTCTCCGCGCCAAGGTGGAACAGTCAGCGGGTGTGTCAGAAGCGAGCGTCGCCCGTCCGTCGCGTAACCCAGACGAAGGGGAACGCGCGCGGCGCGGGCGATCAAAGCGGCCTCGAACGCATTTTGAAAAAGCACCGCGAGATCAAAACGGCGACGACGCCACTCCGCAGTCTGCCGCCAGACGGCGCGCAGGTCGCGCGCGCCGCGATCATACACGAGCAGGTCGTCCAGAAAATCCGCGTCCGCGAAAAGACCCTTGGCCCATGAGCGCGTGGCGAGTGTGATATGAGCATCTGGCAACACGCGGCGCAGCTCGCGCAGCGCAGGCGTAGTCAGCACTGCGTCGCCGACCCAGTTCGTCCCGCGCACGACGACGCGCTTGATCCTCTCTCGCTCAAAGGTATGTGCTCTCACAACAGGCTTCGCAGTCCCTCTTCAACGCCGACGGTGGGCTCCCAGCCCAGCTCTTCACGAACGCGCGTGAGATCGGAGATGTAATTGACGGGCACGGGCGGTTGAACTTGCGCGTCGCGGTCAATGACGGGCTCAAGCTCTATCATGCGCCCGACACGCTCGACGATCTCGCGCAGGCTAAGCGAGTTGGCGCGACCACCGCCGAGATTATACAGGCCGTGCGCGTGCGGCGAGTCTATGAAGGCGCGGCAGGCGCGCGAGAAATCGTCCACGTGCAGAATGTCTCGGACGGGCGCGCCGCCCAACGGCAGACGCAGTGTCCAACCGCGCTTGACCGATTCGACATAATGAGTCACGAATCCGGACTCGTTATCTTCGGACTGGCGCGCGTAAACTGTCGAGAGTCGAAAAATGCAGGAGCGTAGATCAAGATGATGAGCATAGTAATTGATGTAATGCTCCGCGATCAGCTTTGACCATTCGAGCGCCGATTGGCCGCAGTAATCCGTGCTGCACGTCTCCGGCACTTCGACGTATGCGTTGGCGTGCATGCCGTACACGTCCTTGGTCGAAGCGAAGATGAGGACTGCGCCCGCTCGCATGTTCCTGAGCACGTTGACCGTTCCTTCAGCGTTGGTGCGAAACGAGCTTTGAGCGGCAGCAGGGTCTTTGTCCAGGTGCGCGGCCAGATGTATCACGACATCGTAATCAGCAAGGAGCGCAGCATCATGCGGGTTGAGGATGTCCAGATGCGAGCGGCGCGAAAAATCGTCTGCACTGAAGAAACGGCGCACGTGCATGCCCAGATAACCGCTGCCGCCTGTCACAATAACTTTCATAAAAGGAAAGCCCGAAGCCCTGAATGAGAAGTGTTCATCAAGCCTTGACTTCAGACTTTTTCATCCCGCGCGCTAGAGCGTCCAGCTCCGCGAGTGATTCCGCGCGACCGATGGCGATGAGCAGGTCGCCTGCTTCTATACATGCCTCGCCCGACGGATTAAAGATCATCTCGCCGTCGTGGCGACGAATGCCGACGATCACCACGTCAAGCTCGGAACGAATATTAGTATCGCGCAGCTTATGGCCCGCATAGACAGAGTTCGGCGCGATTTCCAATTGCTCAAAACCGAGGTCAAGGTTTTCCGCCGTCATCGAATCCATAAAGTCTGCGACCGCCGGGCGGATTAAAGCCTGCGCCATCCGATGGCTGCCGATAATCGTCGGCGAGACGACGCGGTTTGCTCCGGCCTTGATCAGCTTCGGCTCGGCCTGCTCTTCGACGGCGCGTGCGACGATGTGCAGCCGCCGATTCAGATCGCGCGCCGTGAGCACGACGTACACGTTGTCGGCATCGTCCGGCAGACAGGCTACGAGCCCTGCCGCGTGCTCGACGCTCGCTTCACGCAGCGTCTCTTCCAGTGTCGCGTCGCGCACCAGCACATAAGCGCCGCTTTCGCTTAAAGTCGCGACCTTCTCGGCATCGCTCTCGATGGCTATGAAGGGGACGCCCGAGCGCTGCATCTCGCGGACGATGCGCGAGCCGACGCGGCCCACACCGCAGATGATAAAGTGGTTTCGCAGTTTGCTCATCTCACGATAACGACGGCGCTCGCCGAAGGTGGCGATGATCTCCGATTGAACGATTGATTGCACCGTGCTCGATAGAGCATACGCAACCGTGCCGACTCCGACAATCATAAAAATGGTGGCAAAGGCGCGCCCCAGGTCAGTCCTCGGCGGACGATCCCCGTATCCGACCGTCGTCACCGTCTGCACAGTCATATAGAGGCTGTCGGCCATTGACCAGCCTTCGATAAAACGAAATCCAATTGTGCCGAGCGCAATTGCAACGGCCAGCGCATAGAGCGCATAGCGTAAGCGTAAACGCGTTCTCGCGACGGAGCGCGCCACTGGAGGCATCAAACTCATACGACGATGGTTGCATCAAACGCAAAAGGAGCGAACCCGAGGGGTCACGGTAGCGAAAACGGAAGGGAAGTGTCAATTCGAGGTGGACAGCCCCGGCCGCAACGGTTTACAGTTTTAATCAGCAGCAGGCTAAGTAAGCCTTCGATAACTGTAAGTTGAGGCCGCTGCGACAATTCACACTCTTCCATTCAAACAGCTTTTGCGGAAAAGCCACAGGCTCCGCGCTTGACTGGACGCGATAGATGAGGACTGAAACAAGAATGAGTGACAGGCTCTTGAAAGCTCTTCTGGTGATGCTCCTGATTGCCGCTCCGTCCCTTGCGCAAACTGCTGCCGAGCTGCGTCACAAATACGGCGAGCCGGAAAGGCTTTCGCCTAAATCCTCGCAGATACTCGTCGAGCGCTACATGGTGCGAGGGAGCATCACCATGACCGCCAAATTCGCAGGCAGCAGCGCGCGCGCCTGCGAGCTGCGTATCGAGCCGCGACGGACGCGCACACAAAACAGCAAGCGCGTGGATGTCATGTCGGAGTTTGAATCTGAACAGGTGATAAAAGAGCTTGCGCCTGACGATGCGCGCGGTCGCCTGATTAAATCGTCCAACGCAGAATTCGGATGCTCGACCGTCCGCTTCGGAGATTACGAGCGCGTGATGATCGCCGTGACCAGCAGATGCGAAGCGCAGGGAGGCGGGACATACTTCGTCAAGATACGTTGGAAGGATACTGTCTGCGAGCAGATTGATCGTCAGGCGAGCATGGCGGTAGTCAACGGAAATTCTGTGAATTGATCTGATGCCCGTTCGTCATCCACCAGAGAACAGTGTGCCTCCGGTCGCCCGCAGCGGCGGTCGCGGCGGCGGTGGCCCATCGCGCCGTCCCCCGCGCGTCGTCAAATTTGAAGAGCCGCCCACAGGATTCTTTCGTCGCTGGGCCAGGCGTATCTTTCGCCCGCCCGTCGTCATCGCCCTCATTTTTCTGACCACCCTCACCATCGGCGTGTTCGGATATTACTGGTGGATTTTCTCCGGCCGCATTGATCGCCTGCTCAATGGCGAGGTCTTTACGCGCTCCGCCGGAATTTATGCTGCGCCGAAAGAGCTGCGCGTCGGCGAAAATATCTCCGTCGATGAGCTGATCGCTTATCTAAAGCGCGCAGGTTACGTAGAGAAAACGCAGCAGGCCGATAGCTCGCGCGGGCGTTACAGCATCAACGGCGCAAATGTCGATATAGAGCCGAGCAAGGACGCCACACTCGACGGACAAAAAACTTTCCCGCGTCTGCGCGTGCAGTTTGCGCGCGGAGGAAAATCAATCGCGACGATCATGTTTCCGGACGGCGGCGCACGCTACGATAAGGCACAGCTTGAGCCGGAAAAGATCAGCTCCGTGACGGGAACAGAGCGCGCTAAGCGCCGCATCGTCGGCTTTAACGACCTGCCCCCACATTTGATCAAAGCGATCACTGTCACGGAAGACCGCTCCTTCTTCGATCATTACGGCGTCAACATACGCGGTATCCTGCGCGCGTTGATTCGGCGTTACGAGGCCGATCCCAACTCGCCCATCGCGCGACAGGGCGGTTCGAGCATTACTCAACAGCTCGTCAAAAATCTTTTGCTCTCGCCGGAACGCACCTGGCGTCGCAAGTTTGCAGAAGCCTACATGTCCGTCATCATAGAGACGCGCCTCTCCAAGGAACAGATTTTCGCGCTCTACTGCAACGAAGTTTACCTGGGCCAACAGGCGGGATTTTCGATCAACGGGTTCGGCGAAGCTGCGGACGCTTATTTCAGTAAGGATGTCACCACGCTCACTTTGCCTGAGTCCGCCTTTCTCGCGGGGATTATCCGCAGCCCGAATCGCTACAATCCATATCACAACATAGAGACGGCGACGGCGCGTCGCAACCAAGTACTGCAATCGATGGCGGAGACAGGCGCGATCACACAGCTCGAAGCCGCGCAGGCACAGAACATTCCGCTCAAGGTGGCGGCCACAAAGGGGCGCGTAGACGCTTCGGATGCGCCCTACTTCGCAGACTACGTACAGAACCAGTTGGATTCGATCATCGGTGACGCTTCGGCCTCGCAACACCTGCGCGTCTATACGACGATTGATATGGACTTGCAGCGCGCGGCCTATGCGGCTGTGACAAAACAACTGGCCGCGCTCGATAAGCTTTATGCCAAGCGTGTCGAGCCTGGGACATTGCAGGCGGCGATGGTCGCGATGAATGCTCATACGGGAGAGATCGTCGCGATGGTCGGAGGGCGCGATTACACCAAGAGCCAACTGAATCGCGTGAGTGATGCGATGCGCCAGCCCGGCTCAGTCTTTAAGCCTTTCGTCTATGCAACGGCGCTCAACACTGCCTACGATCCGATCCCGCGCGTCATTACTCCCGCGACCATCTACACGGACGAGCCGAAGACTTTCACTTTCGATAATCAGGAATACTCGCCGGGCAACTTCGGCGACGACTATTCGAATGGGCCTGTGACGCTGCGCGATGCGCTGGTCAAAAGCCTCAACGTCGTGACCGTCGATGTCGCGATGGAAGTCACCATCGGACGTGTCATGAACCTTGCGGCCAAAGCCGGTTTGCCGCCAGTGAAAAAAGCTTATCCGGCGATGGCCTTAGGCGCGAGTGAGGCGACGCCGCTTCAGATCGCTTCCGCCTATACGGCCTTTGCTGCTTCCGGGACGCGCACGACGCCCATCGCCATCAATCGCGTCACGACCGGCAACGGCACGACTGTCGCCGCGCCGACTTCACAGAAGAACGATGTGCTGCGCCCTGATGTCGCTTACGTGATGACCTCTATGCTCAAGGATGTGGTCAATCGCGGCACGGCGGCGCGTTTGGGAGCGCGCGGCTTTAAGAACGTTGCCGGGCGCATAGGCATCGCGGGGAAAACAGGCACATCGCGCGACGGATGGTTCGCGGGCTTTACGCCCAATCTGGTCTGCGTGGTGTGGGTAGGCTTTGACGACGGCTCGCAGTTGGGATTGACGGGTGCGGAGGCAGCGCTTCCGATCTGGGCTGACTTTATGTCTGCGGCGCTTGCAGATCATCCCGAATGGAACGGCGATTGGGCCATGCCCGAAGGCATCGAGCAGGCGGAGATAGACACGCGCACAGGGGGACTCGCCACAGAGGAGAGCACCAGTACGCGCACAGAGTTTTTCATCAACGGCACTGCTCCGCGCGCGCCAAGCGACGAGCCGCTTGATGACGGCACGACGACGGATGAAACCGAACCGGAAACTGACCCGAACGAAACGGATGCTCCGCCCTTACCGGAAGAATCACCCGCCGCTTCGCCGCGCAGGTCGCCGTCCAGGCCCGATGGTCGCGCAGCGCCTCTGGACGACGGCGCGGCACGACTGGGCACAATCACGCTCGACATTGATCCGACGACGGGACTGATCGCAGACCCGGCGGTCTGTCCGGTGATACGCACCAAAACTTTTGCTCTCGGACAAGAGCCGCGCCAGTTCTGCGGGCCGCAATATCACGGCGGCGGAGCCAGCCCGCCAACGGCCACGCGCCCGCGCCGTGCCACGCCTTAAGGTCAAACACCGGCCGAAGTCTGCCCTGTTGAAGATTTTTCCTCATCATCTTCAGAGCTATTAATCATAAAGTTTGAAGTTTATCCTGTTTGCCAGTTCATAGCTGACAGTCTATTCTTAGCGTCTCTAAAAAAATCGAGCGGTTGAGATGCGTGAAGCAGATTCAAACAGGGATGGACAGAGATTGTCAGGATAAAAGCAAAGCTCCGTCAAGATGAGTTGAGATTTTAAATCTCAGCTTTAAAGCACGAATTCTTTTTCTGTTTTTATATCCTGACAATCTCTGTCTATCCCTGTTAATTTCTTTCTTCGTCTTACGCTTTTTTAGAAATATAGTGGGCGGTCTTGGTTATGAAGAACTATCTCCGTGCTGCGAAAAATATGCTTCTGGTCGTGCTGGGCATTCTGTCGGCGGGGCTGGGGCTCAAAGGTTTTCTGATGTCGAGCCGCTTTATTGATGGCGGTGTGACGGGGATTTCGATGCTGCTCTCGGAAGTGCTGGGCTATCCGCTATACATTCTGATTCTGCTGATCAATCTTCCTTTTATCGCTCTCGGCTATCGTCAGATCGGAAAGGAGTTCGCCGTCAGAAGCGCGCTGGCGATTACGGGCCTCTCCCTCTGTCTGGCTTTCGTCAAATACCCGGACGTGACGCCCGATAAACTTTTGACGGCCGTCTTCGGAGGCTTCTTTATCGGCGCAGGCATTGGGCTGGCGATTCGCGGCGGCGCTGTGTTAGACGGAACGGAGATCGCCGCGCTGCTCGTCAGCAAGAGCAGCCATCTGCTGCGCGTCGGCGATGTGATCCTGATTCTAAACATCTTCATCTTTTCGGCGGCGGCCTTTTTCTTAGGCATCGAATCGGCGCTCTATTCAATCCTCACATATTTCGCCGCATCGAAAACCATAGACTTCCTGATTCACGGTATAGAGGAATACACCGCCGTCACTATCATCTCAGAGCGCAGCGAAGAGATCAGGCAAGCCATCATTACCGTCACGGGTCGCGGCGTGACCGTTTATAAAGGGCGCGGCGGGATGACGGATGCCGAGCAGGACATTTTATTTTGCGTCGTGACGCGCCTGGAAATCGGTCGGCTCAAGCGTATCGCCACGGAGCTGGACGAATCCGCTTTCATCATCTTTCATCCTTTGTCGGACGCGCAGGGCGGCGTCGTCAAGAAGACTGCGCTACACTGAGCTGCGGCATTGAAGTACGAAGCCGACACTTTATCTTCACCAAAGACCTTTAGCCGTCTCTCCTTGTCGCGTTGTGATGTTGCAGACGAATTGAATGTCCGCGTTGGCAGAAGACGCGCACTGTTGGCCTGAGCACAACTGTGAAAAGCATTGACAGCCAGTCCCGTCATGTTTCATCATAAGGTTCAGGCTGTCGCCCCACAGCCCTTGCAGGTTGACGCCATGGCTCAAGGCATCCTGCCGTGTGGTCACTGCATCTCAGTCCGCCTCGCAGCAATACCTCGCAGTATTTAAGTCGCCATTAGAACTTCGCGTGGTTCTTTAAGAAGCAGCCCCGTTTCGCTTCAAAACCCCCACAAAAGTCGCGTAGTTGATGGTTCGCCAGCCCGCTCTAACAGGAGCGGCGTAGAGCTTTTTTGCGTTCAAATATGTAAGGAGTCAGGAAAGTATAGATGAAAGTTATCAGTCATAATTTGGTGAGAAAATTTACAGTCATATCGGTCAGCGTCTCTTTTATTTTTAGTCTGTTCGTGTCGTCGGCCAAGGCGGTCGTCCCATCCAACGGCATCACTCCCGCCAATCAAAGAACCGCGCAAGCCGTCAGGGGCTTGGAGAACGCCGGAGCGCTTTCGTCATTTTACGAAGCGCTGGCAGACCTCAAGGCCGGTCGCCGCCGCGAGCCCATACGCATAGCGCACTATGGCGATTCGCATACGGCGGCCAATATCTTGACGGCCGAAGTCCGCCGCAGTTTCGAGCGCGAGTTCGGCCTTTACGGCGAATCCGCGACGCAGGCGCGCTCTTCCATCATCTACGATGTGCTTGGCATCAACGGCGCGCGTGCCGTGCGACTCCTGAGTTATAACGAGTCCAGCTTTTCCTCCAGCGTCGCGCGCCGCAAGCCCGACCTGATTATCCTCGCCTACGGAACGAACGAGGTCACGGACAATAATTGGAGCGTGGAATCCTACCAGCGTCTGTTCGTCAGCATCCTCAGACGTTTTCGCCGCGCTGCGCCGCAGGCTTCGATACTGATCTTTGGGCCGCCTGATCGCGCCGTCAGGACTGGCAGCGGCTGGCAATCTGTCGGCAGGATGACGGCGCTGCTTGAGGCGCAACGCCGCGCGGCCATAGAGATGGGCGCAGGCTTTTGGAGTTCATACGGCGCGATGGGCGGAGCGGGCTCTATGAATCTCTGGGTCGCAAAGGGCTTGGGCCAACGCGATCATGTGCATCTAACCGCGCCGGGTTATATCAAGCTTGGCCGTCTGTTCTATGACGATCTACTGAGCGGTTACGAAGCGCACGCGCCGGCCGACAGGCAGCGGCAGCAACAGAACGATCTGAGACGCGCTTTGCAGTTTTAATCAAGGGTCAGCACGAGGGCCTTTGGGCTCTCAGTTCATACGCGAAGGCCGGAGTCACAAAGCTCCGGCCTTTTTATTATTCTCTAACGTCCTTTATGATAGAGCAATTCCTTGAGGCTGAATGTAAGGAGAAAGAATGGAACGCAAAGAAGCATCCGATTATCCGCAGGAGTTGTTAGACCTCTTTCACGAATACCAGCACGGCGACATAGACCGCCGCACTTTCCTGGATCGCGCCGTCAAGTTTGCGGTCGGCGGCCTGACCGTCGCGGCGATTTTCGAGAGCCTGCGACCCAACTACGCCTGGGCGCAGCAGGTGAAGCCGGACGACAAACGCCTCAAGGTAGGCTACGAGGTCGTGCAATCCCCGGCCGGGAACGGCTCGATCAAAGGTTATCTGGCTCGTCCGGCAAAAAGTGGAAAGCTGCCCGTCGTGCTCGTCATTCACGAAAATCGCGGACTCAACCCTTATATTGAAGACGTAGCGCGGCGGCTTGCGCTCGCCAAGTTCATAGCCTTTGCGCCCGACGGATTGACTTCGGTCGGCGGCTATCCGGGCAACGACGAAGAAGGCGGCGTCGCCTTCCGCAAGGTGGACGGGAAGAAGATGACAGAAGATTTCGTCGCGTCGGCCAAGTGGCTCAAAGCGCGTACGGATTCCACAGGCAAGCTGGGCGCGGTCGGTTTTTGTTTCGGCGGCGGGATGGTGAACCAATTGGCCGTGCGGCTGGGCGCTGATCTAAATGCCGGCGTCGCGTTCTATGGTCGCCAGGCGGGCGCAGAGGATGTGCCTAAGATTTCTGCGCCACTGTTGCTGCATTACGCTGGCAACGACCAGCGTGTCAACGAGGGCATCGCGGCTTACGAAGCGGCGCTGAAGGCCAACAAGAAGGTATTCACGTCGCACATGTACGAGGGCAAACAGCACGGCTTCCACAACGACACGACGCCGCGTTATGACGAAGCGGCAGCCAAACTGGCGTGGACGCGCACACTCGAATGGTTCAACAAATACCTGCGGTAACGCCTGATTATGCAAACGAGCCTGTGCTTTTACATAAGTGCGCGGTGAAGACCGTCAGGCCGCTTTACATGTCATAGTCGCGGCCTTCTTGTGGTTGTGGTTTTGATGTGGCGTTTGTTACTCTGTCAGCCGAGCCGTTGGAAGTCGCGTCCCTCTTCTTCACAGTCCGCAGTCTAAATAGAACCAACGCATACAGGCAGGGAGCAGAAGGAGGGCGCGTTCCTCGAATGATATTCACCTCGCCGCAAGGAGGCTTCCCGCAATGGTTATCTGTCGACTGACTTTTATATTGATCCTCTTACTCGCAGCCACCCCGTGCGTCCCGGCGCAACGCTCCAATACTCCTACCGCGCCCGAACAGGCAAACGCTCCCTTGACGCCCGAGCAGCAGGAGGCCAAGCAAGAGCTTGAGCGAAAGGCGCTGCTTCTGCTCGACGATGTTATCAACGATGCCAAGGTTTTTAAGAACGCAGAGAATCGCCTGATCATCAAGGTCATCGCCGGAGACCTCCTGTGGCCGCGCAACGAGGCGCGCGCACGCACACTTTTCAAGGAAGCGGCCAACAGTTTCAGCGAGGTCATGAGCACGTCCGACGACTCGGATGCGCAGGAGATTCCCTTTCTGAACACTTCGGCGGAGCTGCGCCGCTCTTTGATTCAAACTCTGGCGCGGCATGATCCGCAATGGGCGCGCGAGCTACTGCGCTCGACGCGACCCGCAGCGTCCGCCGCAATCGTGCGTGGGCGTGCCGTCGGCGCTGACGAAGAGCTTCAGTTAGAGCAGAGCGTGGCGTCGCAGATCGCGGCCAACGATCCCAAGCAGGCGCTCGAAATGGCAGAGCAGACGCTCTCCAAAGGTCTCTCTTATGAGCTGGTCAACACAGTCTCCCTGCTGTTGAGAAAAGACCGCGAGGCAGCGGCGCGCCTGGCGAGCAAGATCGTCACAAAGTTGCAGACTGAAAACCTTCAGACCAACGAGGCCGCGATGCACATCGCCACCTCGCTCCTGCATATCACGGCAGAGCCCGCGCAACCAAGACCGGGCGCTGACGCGACGCCTATCTTGAGCCTTCAGGAGATGCGTGATCTGACTGAGCTGGTCAGCGCGGCTGCTTTGAACAGCTCAAGCAATGCCTACTCTGTGCTGGCGCTCCAACCGCTCCTGCCGCAGATAGAAAAGTACGCGCCCGCGCGTGTGGCGCAGTTGCGGCGGAAGATCAGCGAAGCGCAGAGGACAGCGGGCGGACGCGGCGGCATGGGCGCAGATTTTCAAGAGGTGCTGCAAAACGGCTCTGTCGATGCGATGCTCGAAGCCGCGCCGAAGGCTCCGGAATTTTCGCGCAACTTTATCTATCAACGCGCGGCGATGAAGGCTCTTGAGGATGGCGATGCTGATCGCGCACGCTCAATCGTCAACGACAACATCTCCGAACCGTCAATGCGTAAATATATGACCGCCGAGATAGAGCGCCAGCAGATGATGCGTGCGGCGGCCGAAGGCAAGATGGATCAGACCAGGCAGATGCTTGCGCGACTGCGTAACAACGAAGAGCGCGTCATGGCGCTGGCGCAACTGGCGCTGGCCGCGTCGATCAAAGGCGATAAGAAGGCTGCGCTTGCCCTGTTGGACGAGGCGCGCAGTATGGTCTCGAATCGTGCCAGGAACTTTAAGCAGCTCGGCGCGCAATTGATGGTCGCGCTCGCCTACACAAAGCTCGACAGCACGCGCAGCTTTACGATTCTCGAACCGGTCGTCGATCAGTTGAACGAGCTGATCGGTGCGGCAGCGCTGCTGGGCGGATTCTTTACAGAGCAGTTTGTCAAAGACGACGAGATACAGGTGGGCTTTATGAACAGTTTTATAGAGATGTACATGGGCCAGTACTCGTCCGAGCTGTACTCACTGGCGCGCGATGACTTTGACCGCACAAAGGCTCTGGCTGACAGGTTTCAGCGTGACGAAATACGCGCGCGCGCACGCCTGCTGGTGATTCAAAGTATTCTCGCTCCGCAACAGCGGTCGACACGCATCGTCCCCGGCATGGGTATCCTGGGCGCATCGCCAACCGTCGTCATAGATGACGAGCCTTAATCCGTGCGCGCCGTTGGATGATTCACCGCGTTGCTTAGTGTCGCCGAACAACATCGATGATGGATTAATGAAGATGCCGGGCATGAATATCAAACTTCGCGTTAGCGTGAGGATGAAAGCGCTGGTGTCGACAATCTGCCTCCTGTTGATGTGCGCGGTCGCTTCCGGACAGACGGGGAAAGATAAGGGAAAGCCGCAGCCGACGGCGTTTGTGAAACTGAGCGTCCTTGTGACGGATGAGTTCGGGCAAGCGGTGACTGATGTAAGCCAAGATGATTTTCAGATTCTGGAAGACGGTGTGCCGCAAAAAATCACCGCTTTCGCGCGCAGGGAAGGGCCGCTCTGCTACGGTCTGGCTATTGATAACTCCGGCTCTATGCGCAATTCAATTAAGGATGTCGTCGAGATGGGCAAATTCGCCGTCTCGCAGAATAGTCCGGGTGATGAAACCTTCGTGGTTCGTTTTATTCATGGCGAAGAGATCGAGACGATGCAGGATTTTTCCGCAGATCAGGCACTGCTGACTGACGCCGTGGATAGCCTCTATATAGATGAAGGACAATCGGCCATCCTGGATGCCGTGTACGTCTCTATTGATCGCATAGAGAAATATAAAAGGGGAGATGCAAAGGAATGTCGGCGCGCCCTGGTGCTGATTACGGACGGCGAGGATCGCGCAAGCTTTTACACTCAGGAGCAGCTCTTCAAACGTTTGCGCGGATTGGATGTTCCGATCTTCAGCATCGGTTTTACTAAAGGGATAGAGGATCGCAGGGCGCACGCCAGAGCCGTCGCGCTTTTAAATCGTTTGGCTCAGGAAACAGGCGGCAACGTCTTCTTCCCGCATAAGCCTTCTGATTTTACCCTGATAGGCAAAGAGATCATCGCCGAGATGCGCTTGCCTTACATGATCGGCTATACCTCGACCAACGCGGAGCGCAATGCATCGGAGCGCAATCTACAGATTACGATACGCGACGTGCCCGGACGCGGCAAACGTCTTGCGATTGCGCGTCCGGCCTATAAAGCGACCGTTAAATAAAAAGTTCATGTCTGATTGAATAGTTACGGAGACAGAGAAATGCGACACAGGGCAACGTGCTATCTGTTATTGTTCTTCGCCCTGCTTTTAGCGGGAGTAAAAAGCGCTGCTAAAGATGAAAATTCCACGCGCTCGACTTTTGAAGCCAATACTCGAAACGTTCAGCTCGACGAAAGAATCACTTGCTCGCCAAGGAGACTATATAGAGGCGAGACGCTTGTCCTCAACATGACCGTTCCGCACGGCGGAGACTTAGCAATAGTTGGCCCAAAGAGAAGCTTCTCTTTCATCGTTTTCGAGCCGTCTGAGAATTCCAAGCAGCAGCCGCTCATCAACAGAGAGAAGTTTGAAACGATGGCGCAGTTGAAGCTCGCCACAGACAAAGTGAGAGAAATGATGTGGGCGGCGGATGAACGACCGAACCGTTTAATCTTCACCCGTACGGGTTGGTACGAAGTATGGTTGAGCGCAAACCTTGAGACCGATGACGGTACGCCCGTCGCCAAATGCCGCGTTTATTACATACACAGGCGCAGACCATAACGCGTTGCCTGACAACTCAATCCTCTAGCCTTTCCCTCTTTCGGCTTCGAGCGCGGCGCGCAGGGTTTCGATGGCGAGCGCCGCAGCGTGCTGCTTGCGTGAGGGCAGCCCGTCGAGCGCGCGAACAATATCCTGACGAGTCAGCCGAGCCGCTTCCTCAAGGCTCATACCTTCAATCATCCCGGCCAGCGCCGAGCCGCAGGCGAGCGTCGGCGGGCAACCGTAGGCTAGAAAACGCGCCGCAGTAATCCTTCCATCGCGCAACTGTAAGGCCAGACGCAGACGATCACCGCACACTGGATTCGTCTGTTCACTGACAGCGTCCGGATGTGTGAGCGTGCCAGCGCAACGCGGGTTGGTCAAATGATCTTTGAAAGCGGCGGAGTAAGGCAAGATATGATCTTAAATTTTAAGCCAGCGGTTTTGTGCGTCTTCAAATTCCTACTTATGTGGCTCAGGCATTCAGACCCGCTTCGACCGGCTCGTGTTGACAGGCGGCGCGCTCGGCCAGAGCCTTCTGATACAGAGGCGAGAGGCGGCGCAGATTCTCTACGGCGCGCGGCAAGACCTCTAGCACGTAATCGACATCCTCCTCGGTGTTGTCTTTGCCGAAGCTGAAGCGAATCGACCCGCGCGCCAGCTCGTCGTTACGACCGATGGCGCGAATCACAGGCGAAGGCTCCAGCGAGCCGGAAGAACAGGCCGACCCCGTAGAGACGGCCACGCCCTGCATGTCCAGATTGATAAGCAGTCCCTCGCCCTCTATAAAACGAAAAGAGATGTTCGACAGGTGCGCAAGCCTCTGCGTGCGATGACCGTTGAAGACGATGTCCTCTATGCGTTCGACTAATCCCGCTTCGAAGCGGTCGCGCAAACTTCGCAGATGCTCTGTGCGCTCAGTTAGTTCTTCGCGAGCCAGTCGCGCCGCCTCGCCGAAGGCCACGATTCCCGCGACGGATTCCGTGCCGGCGCGCCTTTCACGTTCCTGATGACCGCCGATGTTCTGTGCGGCGAGGCGCACACTGCGCCGCACAAAAAGCGCGCCCACGCCCTTCGGCGCATACAGCTTGTGCGCGGAGAGCGAGAGCAGATCGCAGCCCAACGCTTCAGTCTCGACTGGCATGCGCCCGGCGGCCTGCACGGCGTCCGTGTGCAGCCACAGATAGCGATGCCCGCGTGCGCGCTCCTGCCTCACCAACTCGCCAATCTCCGCGATGGGCTGAATCGTGCCGATCTCGTTATTGGCGAGCATCACAGTAATGAGCACCGTGTCCGGCCTGATAGCGGCGCGCACGTCTTCTGTGCGCACAATGCCGTCTTCGTAAACAGGCAGCCGCGTAATCTCCCAGCCGCGTTTCTCTAAAGCGTCACAAATGCCGCGCACGCTTGAGTGTTCGATCTGCGAAGTGATGATATGACGGCCATGCTGTTCGGCGGCTTCCGCCAGACCGCGAATCGCCAGATTGTTGGCCTCCGTGCCGCCCGAGACGAAAACTATCTCGTTCGGACGCGAGCCGACGAGCGAGGCGACCTCGCGCCGCGCACGATCAACGGCGGAGCGCGCCTCCTGCCCGAAAAAATGGACGCTCGAAGCGTTGCCGTACTTCTCTCTCAGGTACGGCAGCATTATTTCGATGACGCGCTCGTCCACGGGCGTCGTCGCGCTATTGTCCAGATAAACTCTGCGTAGTGTTGCCATTACTCAATCTTAGAACTGCGTGCCTGGTCCGTACCGCCTTAAGGTCTCGGGCGGTTGCTCAACATTGACGACCCGCTCGGCTTAAGCAGGCGGTACTGACCTGGCAGACATCCTCCGATCACCGCTCAAAACCTAAAATCGGAATAATTTGCGCCCAACCCTTGAGCGTGCCCGGTGCATCAGAACCAGTCAGGAGCGGCTCTGATTGGCCGCCCTTCACACGATTTTTGGTGGACGCCTTTGATCCTCTACTTCCGAGTCTATGGCGCATAAGGGTGAGCGTCAAGCGACGAAAGTTTTGCTACGTGGGTCGCTCAGGTGATAGCATCTGGCCCGGTAGTGAATAATCGGTCGGACGCTGAAGGGGAAATAAACCTAACTGCTGCCTCGCTTGGTCTCTACTTAAAGAGAAGGAACTTGATATGAGAAATCTCCAACGCTTTTTCGCCGCCCCATTCGCTTTGATTACTTTAGTCGCCATCACGCTCTTTACAGCCGCGCCGGTCTTCTCTGCGCAGCA
>DATLMN010000215.1:0-7273 GCA_035537255.1 Pyrinomonadaceae bacterium
CTGCTTCTCTTACGCGCTTTCTGCTTCTCGTCCCCACTTTCTTCCTCTCATCCGCGCGTGCTCGTGGTGGGCGAGTCCAGCACGTCATGGCGCGTGATGATGCCTGTGATGCGCCCGTACTCTTCGACCAGCACGGCCTGACTTGCCTGCAACTGGCGGATGACCTCGGCAGAGCCCGCGTCCACGTCCAGCACTGGAAAGCTCGCTTCCATCACTTCGCTGACGGGCGCTTCCAAAAGCTCTCGATTGCCGAGGATTTTTCCGAGCACTCTATTTTCGCGCAGCGACCCGACCGAGCGCCCGTCGTTAATCACCGGAAGCTGCGTCAGCCCGTGCTCGTTCATCTTAGCCAGCACGTCTGCGATGCGCTCGTCAGGTGTCGCCGTAATGAGCGACTGTGGAGAATTTTGTCCCTTCGTCTCGCTGATTAAACCGGCTGTGATCTTCTGCGGCTCAAGCAGCCGCTTCTCCTTCATCCATTCGTCCGAGTGATGCTTGGTCAAATAATGCTCGCCCGTATCGCAGACGATAAAGACGACGATGGCCGACTCGTCCAGATCGCGCGACACGCGCAGCGCCGCCGCAAGGTTTGTCCCCGTCGAGCCGCCGCAGAATATACCCTCAAGGCGTCCAAGCTGCCTTGAGAGATCGAATGATTCACGGTCTGTGATATTGATGACCTCGTCTACATATTTGAGCTGCACGTTTTCCGGCAGCGTCTGCTGTCCGATTCCTTCAACCAGATAGGGCGTCGCCTCGACCAGTTGGCCCGTCTCTTTATAGGTCTTGAAGATCGAGCCGAAGGGGTCTGCGCCGATCACCTTGATTTCAGGGTTCTTCTCCTTGAGAAAGCGTCCCGTCCCAGAAATTGTGCCGCCCGTTCCGAGCCCGGCGACGAAGTGTGTAATACGGCCGTCGGTCTGCTCCCAAATCTCAGGCCCCGTCGTGCGGTAATGGGCCAAGGGGTTTGCCGGATGAGAATACTGATCCGGGTAAAATGAGTTGGGAGTCTCGGCGGCGATGCGCTGCGCCGTGGAGACGTAGTGATCGGGCGAGCCTGGCTTGGCCGCAGCGGGCGTCACGACCACATCCGCGCCGAGCGCTTTCAGGTAACGCACCTTTTCCGTCGAAGCCTTGTCCGTCATGACGAAGATACAGCGATAGCCCTTGACGGCCGCAGCAATCGCCAGCCCTATACCTGTGTTGCCGGATGTCGCCTCGACGATTGTCCCGCCGGGTTTAAGGATTCCCTCACGCTCGGCGGCCTCGATCATCGCGCGGCCGATGCGATCTTTGACGGAAAAACCCGGATTGAGGTTCTCCATCTTGGCGAGGACGGTCGCCTTGATCCCCTGCGAAATACGGTTAAGCCGGACGAGCGGCGTATGACCGACCAGCCCCAGAACGTTTTCATAGAATTTCATTTCAGACAGACCTCTTCTTCAGAAATGCGCTTTTCCTGTAGAACTATTTTTATTATTTATACAACGGAATCATCATTCTCTACCACCAGAGCCACAGCCCCTTTGATCACTTTCGCTGGATGAAATCGGTTGCCCTCTTCTCTTATTCGGATTCTATTTTCCGCGACAGCTCAAGCAGATAGTCGCCCGGATCAAAGTTTGACTGCGTATGCGCCAGCACTACTTCACGGATGGCGTCTCCGTATGGGTCCTCGCTTGAACCATTGTAGACGCTCGGCTGTTCAAGGATGGGAATACTGAGCAGGCTGACCAGACAGCCAAGCAACATCCATAGTAAAGCCTCTCTGCGGCTCACGTTCGGATTAAACTCATAAATCTGGAAGCGGTCGGCGTAAATATCGTCGCAGAGCTTTTTGAACTCCTTTTCCGAGATCGTACTCATATTACCAATTCGCCAGCCAACAGTTTAGAATAAAACGCGCGGGACAAAATTCGCTCACCCGTTGAAGATCAGTTCACACTGTTTCCAGATCGCAGTCAACTACAGGGCACTAAAGAACGTCATATAAACGGAAGTAAGCCTGACCAAAGTCGTCTGGGGAATCATACATGCTCTACTTTAGATCAAGCCAAGTGCGCACGCGCTCCTTTGTTGTAGGCCGCGCCCTTTTCACTTCTCTTCTACTCATATTTTTTATCGGCAGCGCATACGCCGCTACTGCTACTACTAATGCTGCTGCGTCCAGTTGGTCTACTAAACTCGACGGGCGCGTACGCTTTTATCAGGCGACGGAGCTGGGCGTTATCGTTGCGGGGACAGAGCGCTCGCTCTACGGCGTGGACGGCGAGACGGGCGACGTTCTGTGGCGACGCAAAAATCTTCGCCTTGATGAGACCGATGTCGCGCCGGTGCCCGGCACAGACCTTGTCCTGCTCAGTCTGGAGCAGGGAGATAAAACGCGCGTCGAGGCGACAGACCTTTTGACGGGCGACGTGGTCTGGCAGAGCGATAAAGCGCGCGGGGCTTGCATGCAGATGGCCGTCGATCAATCCGCCAACCTGCTGGCGGTCGTCCTCGTGCGCGATCCAAAGGGACGTGCGCGCGAGGGCTTCAAACGCCGCCCGGTCGTACACATGTTCGACCTCTCGGATGGGCGCGAGCTTTGGCATCGCGAGCTTGAGAGCGAAGTCGAGATGATGCCCGTCGAATGGCGCGAGGATCAGGATCATGATACGCCTTACACGCTGGACAACTATCGCGCGCCAGCCTTCCTGGACTCTCGTCTATACCTTTTTTACGAAGGCGTGACTTCGCTCGACGCGCGCACTGGCAAAGAACGGCGGCGCGAAAAGTTTCGCGTTAATGAAGAAGGCTTGGCGCTGACGGAAGCAGACGCTGTTCTGGACGAGCGTTACATCTACACTTCCGGGCGCGGGCGCGTGCGTGCCGTGTCGCGTACCAGCGGCGAAGAAATCTGGGAGGCCAAGGACCTTGGTCTCACGCCGGAGTTGGTTCTCGCACGCGAGATACTTTACGTTCGCACGGGCGGCCAGTTCACGCGCCTCAAAGACGGCGAAACCATTGAGCGCGGCCCTTACGGCGTGAGCGCTTTAGATACTTCGACGGGCAAAACGCTCTGGCGTTACAAGGGAGCAGACAAAGGGATTACCAACATCGCGCTCCCCGATCAGTCCACCATCATCATCGCCGACCGCGATGATCTGATCACCATCGATGCGCAGACGGGCAAGCGACGCGCGCGCACTTCGCATCATGTCGAGCGCGCAGCCTTCGTCCTGATTAACGAGAGAGGCGAAGCGGTCGTCGGTGGCCGCGACGAGATCGCTGGCTTTGACATTGCGAGCGGCAGAGAACGCTGGCGCGCGCGACACGAGCCGCCCGGACGCGGAGTGCTGCGCACACTGGCGGCCATCGCTGCCCGCGCCGCTTCGCTCTATTTTCGTTACGGTGGAGCGGCGACGACCGCCTTTCGCGGCGTGCAAGTCGCCAGAACTCTGAGCACGCTTCGTTGGTCCGGTCTCGCCTCGCGTGTTGTTGTTCCAAACCTGACCACGATGGCGACAGACCGCGCGCGCGATTACGTGACGCAGCGCTTTGTGCCCTTCGGCCTCGCCTCGCGCGTCGGAGCGGCGGCGCGTCTGGGCCAGAGACCGTCAATGCCTTCAGTCCCGACGATAAGAGCGCCGCGCATCCCGACGCCTTCGCGCGACCAGATTGAAGAGCGTCTGCTGGATAGGTTAGACCCAGCGCACCAGCTTGAGCGGCTGTCCCGTTTCCTGTGGCGACGGCGTCGTCTCGCCACACTGCGCGGCGAGTGGATGTATTACTACACGGATTTAAGAAACGGTCGCGGGCTGGCGGGCGTCAACCTCAACACCGGAGCGACCGAGCGCGAGGTTCGATTAAGCGACCCGGACGACCGCTTTATCGCGGACGAGACGACAAGCCTGCTTTACACTTCCAAGGATGATCGCCTGCTCGCTTACAGCCTCGGCGGTCGCGTTGAAGAAAGATGATAAAGCCGGCTCAGGATATGAAGCCAGATTCAAACAGGGATAGACAGGATACACAGGATAAAATCAAAGCTCTGCAAGATGAGTTGATATTTAAAATCTCAGATGTAAAGCACGAATGCTTTCTTCCTTCTTTTATCCTGCTTATCCTGTCTATCCCTGTTAATTTTCTCTTTGCCTTCTATTCCTACGGAAGTTTTCTTAGTCGTTCTTGGTTTTACGTAAACACCAAGTGGTCATACATCGCATGTTCTGCACATTCACTGTCTTGATAGGCTCAAGCTGAGAGCCACCAAGCTCCGTCGTCGCGTTCATCAACATCTCTTCATCGACCAGAAAACGCACTGAGCCATCTGGCAAGTGAAAGCGCCCGTTGCCGACGGGTCGCACTTTATTTTCGATGCCGATGTTGGATGCCAGACGCGCGAAGAAGATACCGCCCGGTTTAAGCACACGCCACATCTCACGCAGCATCTTTTGAAACTGCTCTTCGTCGCGGGCGAAATGCAGGACGGCGCTGCTGATTACCCAATCGAAGCTCGCGTCGTCGAACGACATCGTCTCCACACGCTCCGTTCGAAAATTGCTTGCTGGAAGATCGGGCGCGATTCTTTCGGCCAGGCGGCGCACGGCCTTAACCGATTCTGCCGACTCGTCGACGCCGAAGACGTTGAAGCCGTCGCGCATCAGAAAAATAAGATTGCGACCGCCGCCCATCCCTGCATCGAGCACTTTCATCCCCTCAATGAATCGCCCCTTCAGCAATTGATCGAAGAGATAAATATCAATCTCGCCGAACCATTCACGCAGAAGAGCGGCGGACGGTGGCATGGCATTCTGTTCAGTCACGACGATTGAGGGGAAGCATGCTCCGTTCCCTTTCACAGGATTAAAGGAGTGTGACGGTCAATCCAAATCTTCCCGGCTGACTCCCTCTATCTCTAAAATAAAATCTGCGCCGTAAGCCAGCGAGGGAGTTTGAAATCCGGCGGGAGCAACGCCGCCGAGCACTCGTTCGACGATTGCGAGCGCAGTCATGGCCGTCAGCGTGTAGCCTTCAGGCCCGCTGAGCCTTGAACGCTTTTGCTGGCCCGCGTCGTCCGAGACTTCTCCCCACACGAAGCTTTTTCCGCGTGTGCGCTCTTCGGCGGAGGGGCCTGCCGGTTGGGCCTTGATACGGTTTTTGAGAAAGCGTTGGACAGGCGCAGTCGCCAGCAGTGGGCCAAGCCCCCGGCTCAGCTTCATCATTCGGCGAGCGGCCGAAGGGATGGCCGCATAGACTTCTATGTTAGGAATCCCAGTGCTGCGGAAGGCCGTCGCAATGTCGCCCCAGGGAATCGTCGTGGCCTTGACTGGCCCACGTCCGAAATCCACTGCGCGCGTTCTCCATGCTGACGGGACGGGAGTCAAACGCCCATCGCGTCTGACGATGCCGCCGCGATTGATATTCTCGACCATCGTCGTCGCAGTCCCGTGAGAGATGCGACCAAGGCCCTGAATCGCCAGCGTCAAACGTGTCGCGGACGGCAACCTTCTTTTGAGATGCGCGGCCAGACAATCCGAAGGGACGACATCGAAGCCGACGCCTGGAAGAAGCATTACCCCTGCGGCTTCCGCTTCAGCGCGTCGTGCGGCGAGCGCTTCAAAAACTGCAATCTCGCCAGTGATGTCAAGATAATGCGTTCCAGTTCTCAAGCACCCGTCGGCCATAGGCTGTGACGTGCGCGAGAATGGGCCCGCGCAATGAAGCACAACGGGCACGCTCTTCAAAGCTGCATCTACGGCCTGCGCGTCATCCAGCGAGAAGCTCACATAATCGAAGCCAAGCGCGGTCGCGAGCGGTTTAATCTTGGCCGCGTCGCGTCCGGCAAGCAGTGGACGCAGGCCGCGCTCGTGGGCCAAGCGTGCGACCAACTCGCCCGTATAACCGTTCGCGCCGTAAAGAAGAAAAGTTGAAGACATCCCGGCAAAAGCCTTTGCTGCGACTGACTGTTTTGCTTTTCTACTTAAAACAGTTGCCCGTCACTGCGGCCAAGCATGGCGGCTCGCACCAAGGGCACTGGCGGCCCGCCGTACTTGAGAAACTGGTCATGGAAATCTTTCCAGGCCGTGCGACCTCCGCGCGTGGCCGTCCAATCCTCGCGCAGTTTTCTGATCATCAGCTTGCCCATCGTGTAATTCAGATAAGCCGGATCGAAAGTGCCGCGCGCGGCCTGTTGACGCGCCGTACCTGCATCGGCGTAAGCCTGCTCGCGGAACAAACGCTCCGAATCCTCGACCGTCATGCCGCCCGTGTGCATCCCTATGGCGGAGAGGAAACGCGCGTCCCGAAGCAGCGCCTGCACAAGTTGGCCGATATGCATCTCGGGATCGTTGTTTCCCAGCCCCGCATCCCACATCATCTCTTCCGTATAGTGGGCCCATCCTTCTGCGAAGGCGTAGCCGACGAACACCTGACCGAATTTAGACGGCGCGCGATTGGCGTGCAGGAATTGCAGAAAGTGTCCGGGCCAGACCTCGTGCACGGAGGTAAACAACAGACTTCCTCTGCCGGGAATATAAGCGTCGCGCTCCGCCTGCGGCCACGCGGGGTCCGGCGGAGAGATATAGTAAGTCGACGGCAATCCCTTCTCGTATGGCCCTGGGATATTTATGTAGGCGAAGTTCCAGCGTTTGTAAGGAGGCGCTTCGGCAACGCGAGCCTCTTCCGTGCCGGGAATCGTTACCAGATTCTTCTCTGTGATGAATGCCCTGAGCTCCGTCAATTGGCGTCGCGCCGTTTCGACAGCGCTGCCTTCGGGCTTTTGTGACTGCGCCTTGGCGATGCATTCGGGAACGGTCTGGCCGGGCGCGTAGGTCGCGCAGGCTTCGCCGAGCGCCTTCTGATTGCGCTCCAAATCCTTTTGACCGATCTCCTTTAATTGATCCAGCGGGGTGTCTACGCGCTCCGTCGCGCGCAGCATCTCTCTGAAACGATCAGCTCCGAGCGCAAAGTTGGTGGTCGCCGTCGCTTCCTGCGACTGAAACCAGGCGTCCAGGTCCTTCATGGCCTTGATGGCCGCCTCGTTGGCCGTGCGAAACTCCGTTTGTAGCTGCTGGTCTTGAACGGAAGCGAAGACTGCCGGAACATCCTTTTCGTAAAAGTTGGCTAGACCGCCAAGGCTCGTGCGACCGATCTGCACGTAGGTGCGTGGCAGCGGCGTGCGCAGGTTACGACGCAGTTGCTCGACCGCCGCTGGAACATTTCGGGCGTAAGCCGTATAGGCGCGCAGGCGATCAGGCAGCGGCGCGTATTCGCGCGAGACGTAAACGTC
>DATLMN010000216.1:0-18508 GCA_035537255.1 Pyrinomonadaceae bacterium
GGAGAACATACTCGTCCAAACCTGAAAAGTTGCGGAGAAGGAGCGCCCGCTTCCCGGTTTATCAAAGACTGGGAGCGAAGAATGATCTTGAGCCCTCAGGTTAACTTAAACCGAATCGAGATAAAGAAGATTATGAAAAAGGCTTGTCTCATGCGCGCGCTTGCTTTGAGTTGTTTGATGCTGCTGCTGGCGTCGTCCTCCATCGTGTTGGCCCAGCGTCGCAGCAGGCGACCCGCGAGGACTACGCCCGCCGCTACTGCCGCATCAAAAGATTTCTTTCCGCTGCGCGTCGGCGACTCTTGGACCTATCGCCACTCGGAAGGCAGTCAGTTCACCTACAAGGTTCTGAGCGAAGAGAAGCAAGCGGACGGAACTATTCAATACGTGGTGCAGTTAACGTCAGGGTCGAAGATCGATTACTACTATTCCAAGCCGAGCGGGCAGGTGCTCCTACATCGCATCTCTTACCCCTTGGAAGAGACAGGGTTGAAGATAGACTTTAACCCGGCCAAACCTTATTTGAAAAATCCTCTGACAGCAGGTGCGAAGTGGGAGTGGGCGGGTAAAGACATCGGGCAGAATGATACTGCGGAGTCTCATCAAGTGATCGGGCCGGAAGTGGTGGAGGTTCCGGCGGGCAAATTCAAGACGATGAAGATGGTGAGCAAACTGATACTCGGCGGCTCTCAGGCCACAAGGACATTCTGGTACGCGGAGGGTGTGGGGCTGGTTAAATCCACGACCGAGGCCAAGTCTGCGGCGGGACTCTTCAGTTATGGCTTCGTGCTGACCGATTACAGCTTCAAGAAAAACTCTGCCGCCAAACCGGCCAGCGCAAAGCCTGCTACCGCCGCTCCCACAACTCCGACCCCTGCCGTGACTCCAACTCCAAACGCTCCCCCGACATCGACGCCGACACCTGCACCGACAACCACTCCCACGCCAAACACTGCGCCGACTCCGGCCCCGACGCCCTGAAACTCTTTCGACTGAGTTGTGCAAGCTCAGCGGAGTGAAAGAGCGTGTGCCGGGATAAACAAGAAAGGGCGAGCACAGAGCTGCTTCGCCCTTTCCGCTCGGCTCTGAGGATGGAGTAGTGACCTAGATTGATTCTCTGCGCTTATCTCCGCGTCTCTCTCTGCGTCTCTGCGGTGAGTTGTTTTAGAATGATATTCACCGCCGAGACGCAGAGAAACGCCGAGGGGACGCTGAGACTTATTGTTCAATTTGGGGCACTACCGAGGATGGCACGCGCTTGACTTTGCTTTTTTCTGTCAAAATGAGCGATTAAGAAGTAGTTTGATCTGGTTTGGCGAGAGAGCCGCTTTGCTCAATTTTGAGGGCGTTGCGGCTCTCTTCTTTTTGATCCTGTTCGATCTGTTTTGGTCTAGCTGGCACTCTTTTCGCACACCCCAAAGTGTTAGATATATTTACTTTACAGGTGTGCGAAAGTGGTTGATGCCATTTCGCCAGTATCCAACTCAGATTAGGTGCAGCCTTCTTTGACTGCACGATCATGTAATACAAGGCCAGTGCTATAGTCATTATCTGACGACGGACTCTGGAGTGATCAAGCGTAGTCAAATACGGCTGCATATAGGATATATTTTCTGAAAAGTCAGAAAATTTTTATTTAGCAGGGAAGGAAGTTAAGCGTATGATGGCGGGGTATGGCGAATCTGACACAGCAAGCTGTAGAGCAAATCAATCGAGCGCTGAGCCTGCGAAACGCCCCACGCCCTTGTGCGTTGTGCCAAAAGCCCAACACTTGGGTGATGACGAGGGGCTTCGTCACTCTTACTCTGGTAGGAGATATGAACGTTTTTGGTATGGCTCAGGATGTGCCATGCGTAGGCTTGGTTTGTACCAACTGCGGCAACACACACCTCATAGACCTAGCGACTCTTGGCTTGAGCAATCTAGCCAGATAGCGGTTGTTGTATGGAATCTGAAAAGCAAGCAACGGTCTCAGACGTTCAAAAGAATATTCCCGTTGCATCCGAAGATGTCTTTAACTATGCGAACGTCTCTCACAAAAAGGGGGATGTTCGGATGATTACCACAACCACAGATAAGATTGAAGCTTTGTCCTCTGCCAGCGGATCTCTCAGTTCTAACTTTTTCGCGTTGATGGTAGGCGTTGCTTTAAGCATCTTCATTGCTCTTAAATCAGGCGGGATTGAGGAAAGCTGGAAAAGGACATTCTGGGTGGCCTTCTTTTTCTCGCTTGTCCTTGTTCTCTTTTTTGGGATTGGTACTATTCAAAGCGAGTTGAAAAAGAGAAGGCTGCGCCACGAATTGCTTCAGGTGATTCCTTCAGACAACCCCACTCAGTAAAGATTATGGAAAACCTGCTTCTACTTGTCGCTGGCGGGGTACTAACTGCACTGGGCGCTTGGGCCAATGATGTGCGAGGTGAAAGGCGGCGTAAGAGGGAGAAGCTTGAGGAGGCATATCTTACATGGCTAAATACACATTCCTCCTTAATTGATAGACTGAAGGAGTTGGCACGAAGTGCGGAAACAGAACCCGAGACTCTTGAGGCACACGAACTCCTTTTAGAAAAACTTGCGCGGTTGCATTCTGATTTTAAAGACCTGACGGCGGCTCTAAACTTGGCTTTTATTTACGAAAGAGACAGTAGTAAAAAGGCTTTGTTAGAGGTACAAGCACAGATACACGGCCAGCTTAAAGAGATGCTTGGCACCATCTTGGCTCATTATAAAGTACACCTTGATTTTCAAACAGCCATAGAAATAACAGGCGATCAACTATCTAGGGTTGAGGAGATTGCCAAGTCAGAGGCTGTGAAACAGAGGCCTGAATTAGGAGAAGCTGTTGACAACTTACAACAGGACATTTTAAACGGTAGAGAGAGGGCACACGATCACCTCGCAAAGTGCTCTGCAAGCCTTTCCACAAGTGTCAAAAGAATCTTGCAGCATGTGCAAAACATTGAGGAGAGTTCCCCGGCGCTGCGCAAGCTTCTTGTTAAGTAGTTACACACAATGAAGATGCTCTAACTACTAAAATCAGCAGTTACGCCAACAAACACTCATTTTAGCCATCTTGACAGGGAAACGATGTAAAGGTCTGTATTTCAACACTTCGCTTAATTTGACTTTTAGCTTTTCTGATTTATAGTCAGGCGAGAAGTCTCCCGGCAAAGTTCACTTTTATAAATCTCCTTCGAGCGAATACGGCAGGTGCTGAAAGCCCGCGCCGTTACCTGCTCGCTCTGTCATGAAAATACAAAAACGCTTTTTTGTTTTCGCCCTGGCCGCGCTGATCGTTTGCGCAGCGCTCGCGCGCCAGCCAGTTCCGCAGGCTGCGACACAAAACACTCAGCCCACAGCGTCCGCCGCTGCTTCAGCGCCGCGAGAGGACGCTTACCGCGCCAACAATCTTGGCGTCGCGATGCTCGAACAGTACAAGTACAAAGAGGGCGCAGAGGCTTTTAGTCGCGCCCTACAGCTTGATCCTAAGCTGGCGATGGCGCGTATCAATCTCGGCATCGCGCTCTTTAACGTGCCGGATTTGCGCGGCGCACAGCGCGAGGCGGAAGCGGCCGCCGCGCTCGCGCCGAACGCGCCGCAGCCCCATTACATCATGGGACTCATTGCGCGCTCACAGAATCGCGCGGAGGACGCCGTCGCTGCCTTTCGTCGCGTGCTCAAAGTTGATCCGAATGATGTCGGGGCGAACGTCAACCTGGGCCAACTGCTCGTGCAGCAGCGCAAGTACACGGAGGCGGCCGCCGCGTTCCGTACGGCGATAGCAGCAGAGCCTTATAATCTAACGGCGCTTTACAATCTGGGCACGGCGCTGACGCGCGCGGGCGAGCGCGAAGAGGGCGCGCGTCTAATTCAAAAGTTCCAGGCGCTGCGTCAGAGCGGCGCTGGCACGACCATCGGACAAAACTATCTTGAGCAGGGACGCTATGCAGAGGCCGTCTCTTCGACAGGCGCAGAGCCCGGACTGGTTGAGCGCGCGACGCCCGCCGTCACTTTTACGGACGCGACCGCCGCCGTGTTGCCCGTGCTTGCAGAGGCGCAGAGCAAAGGGATGACGGAGGGTATCTCAGAGCTGGCACGGGTCGAAGTACGCGCCGCATTCGGCGGAGCCATCGCGCTCCTGGATTTTGACAACGACGGTGATCTTGATCTATTTGCCGCTCCTCTGACAGAGCAGCGTTTGTATCGTAACGATAACGGCAAGCTCATTGATGTGACGGCGCAGGCGGGCGCGCTCGGCTCAGGAATAACCTATCGCGTAACGGGCGCGGTGGCCGGAGATTATGACAACGACACAAGGCCAGACCTTTTCGTCATACGTACCACTGGCATCTCTCTCTATCACAACGACGGCGACGGAAAATTCTCCGATGTGACGAACGCAGCGGGACTCCAGCGTTATCCGTATCTCTCATCGTCGGTCGCCTTTGTTGATGTGGATCATGACGGCGATCTGGACATCTTCATCGCCGGTCTCGCAGACCTCTCCGCAAAATCAAAGGCCGAGGCGCGCCGCTTCCCCGACGATTTCGCAGGCGCGCCGAATATGTTGCTGCGCAACGACGGCAACGGAAAGTTTACGGATGTGACGGCGACGGCCAAATTGAATGGCACGCCGGGCCACGCGGTCGCAGTAGTTCCGACGGATTACGATAACCGCCGCGACGTTGATCTGCTCGTCCTCAGTTTCGGCAAAGCGCCGGAGCTTTACAGCAATCAACGTGACGGCTCATTCCGGGAAGTCGCGCGCGATGTCGGCCTTGCGGCTGAAGGTCTTTGGACTTGCGCTGCGGCGGGCGATCTTAATAAGGATGGCTTTACGGATTTCTTCTTCGGTCGGGCTGATGGGCCTGGGATGTTTGCTACGAGTGACGGGCAAGGGCATTTTAAAAGTTCGCCCGCGCCAGCCGGATCAGAGAGCGTAAGCGCCGCGCAGTTTCTGGATTACGACGAAGATGGGCTGCTTGATTGTGTGATGATGTCGCAGGCTGGCCTGCGCGTTTTTCGCAATGTCGGCGACGGTTGGGCCAACGTCACGGAGCGCGCAGTGGCGCGTGAGCTTTTACCCGGAGGCTTATCCACAGGAGATATAGTGGGTCGCATGTTCGCCGCAGGTGATCTGGACGGCGATGGTGATACGGACTTGATCTCGCTGACGGCGTCTGGCTTAGCGCGTATCGGAAGAAACGACGGCGGCAATCAGAACAATTCCGTGCGCGTGCGTCTGACCGGAAAGGTGAGCAATCGCAGCGGCGTCGGTGCCAAGATCGAAGCGCGTTCGGGAAGTCTGATTCAAAAACTGGAAACCTACGCGGCCAGTCCAGCGCCAGCGCCCGCAGACATTATCTTCGGTCTGGGAAAACGCGCCGCGCCGGATGCCGTACGCGTGCTGTGGCCCGCCGGAATCGTGCAGGCCGAGACCAACACGGCGGCGACGGCCAGCGCTGCTTCACAAAAGAAGAACATAGTGCTTCCGATCACGGAGCTTGATCGCAAGCCTTCGTCGTGTCCGTATCTTTATACTTGGAACGGCGAGCGTTTCGAGTTCATCACGGATTTTATGGGCGGCGGCGAGATGGGTTACTGGGAAGCGCCCGGTCTTTTCAATACGCCAGACCCGGACGAGTACGTGCGCATTCGTGGCGATCAACTGCGCGAGCGCGACGGTCGTTACGAGCTGCGCATGACGAACGAATTGGAGGAGGCGCTCTTTATCGACCGCCTGCAACTGCTCGTGATCGCGCATCCACGCGGCGTGGAGGTTTATCCGAACGAGGGCATGTTGAGCCCGCCGCTGCCTCCCTTTAAGCTCTATGTGACGAAGGATGCGCGACCGCCCGTCTCTGCCACGGACGATCACGGGCACGACGTGCTCTCACAAATCAGTAAACTTGATCGGCAATGGCCGGACGATTTTCCGCTTGAGCGAATACGTGGCTACGCCGCAGAGCACACGCTGACGATGAAGCTGGACGACGGAAAGCAGAAAGGTGGTGAGCGCGCAGTACTGCTGTTGACGGGCTGGACAGATTACTCTTGGTCTAGCGATAACGTCGCCGCTTCGCAGAGCGGTAAAGAGATGCAACCGCCCGCGCTTCAGGTCAAAGACCAGAGTGGGCGCTGGCGCACAGTCATCTCGAACATAGGCGTGCCCATCGGACGACCGCAAACGGTCGCCGTCAATCTCACAGGAAAATTTCTCTCCGCCAGCCGCGAGGTGCGCATCGTGACTAACATGCGTATCTACTGGGATCAGATTCTGGTGGATATGTCGAGCGGAGATTTCCCAACGCAAACGACGCGGCTTGATCCGAGCGTTGCAGACTTGCGCTGGCGAGGTTTTTCAAGAGAGGTGACGCCCGACGGACGCGAGCCGTTCGGGTACGACTACGAGCGGGTCTCCTTTACTTCTCCCTGGAAGGTGATGCCGGGACGCTACACGCGCGAGGGCGATGTGCGCGAATTGCTCAGCAGCACGGACGACGTGTTCGTCGTCTCGCGTCCGGGCGACGAGGTATCTCTCTTCTTCGACGCGACGCGCCTGCCCGTATTGCCGGAAGGATGGACGCGCACCTTCCTGCTCTATGCCGATGGCTTTAGCAAAGAGATGGACATCAACTCTGCCAGCCCGAACGAGGTCGCGCCCTATCCTTTTCACGGCATGACGCGTTACCCGTACGCCGCACCGGAAGCTTTTCCGATGACTGAGGCGCGTCGGGCGCTCTATGAAAAATACAACACGCGCATCGTCCGCAGGGAAGTGCCGCTGATCGAGACAACGTTTGCCGAAGCGCTCATCTTTGGCGGCGCACAGCGTCAAAGTAATAACGCGGGCCGGGCGCAGGGAGGAAAGCGATGACAGAACCGATCAGATACGCAGCGGCAGCATGCCAGACAGACATGCCGAATCCTCTGGATCGCAAACAGATGCGCGCCAATACAGACCGCATGCTTTCGATGATTGATTCGGCTGTGGCGGGGAGCGCTCCCTTTCTGCCCGTGCGTCTGGTCGTCTTTCCGGAGTTCGCGCACGCCGCGCCCGTCTTTCCGACCGCAGCAGAGTTGATAGAAAAGCTTGCCGTCACGATTCCGAATGAGCATACGGAGCGGCTCGAAGGTAAAGCGCGCGAGCACGGAATCTATATTCAGAGCGGCACGATGATAGAAGTTGATGCGCGCTATCCGGGCGCTCTCTTTAACACGACCTGCTTGATCGGCCCTGAAGGCGTGCTCTACAAATACCGCAAGGTCAACACGTGGATTCCTTACGAAGTACACACGAGCCCGCACGATCTTGAAGGCTACGACGAGCCGCTGTTTCCCGTCGCGGATACACCGCTGGGGCGCATCGGCTGCGCCGTCTGTTACGACTGGCTGTTTCCGGAAGCGATCAGACAGTTGAGCGCAAACGGCGCGGAAGTTCTGGTGCGCGTCTCGGCTTATATGGACCCTTGGGGCGCTACAGAGCCGCTTGACTGGTGGACTATCGTCAATCGCTGTCGTGCGCTGGAGAATACTGCCTTTGTGGTGGCCGCCAATCAGGGCGCGAGCCTGAAGCATTATCCGCCGTACTCATGGCCCGGCGGCAGTCAGGTCATAGACTTCGACGGACGCATCCTCGCGCAGGCCAGCCCCGGCCCGGGCGAGCGCATCGTCGTCGCACCAATTGATATTACAGCGCTGCGGCATGAGCGTAGTGTACGTCGCGGCCATCACATGCTCGCGCACCTGCGGACAGAGGCTTATCCTGTTTACAGCGAGCATCAATACCCGCCAAGGGTAGAGTCGGAAGCGGAAGCGAAGGGACTCTCTTATGAGAGAAATAATCTGCTGATAGATGAGTCGAAACGGCGACTCGACGAGAAACCGCATCTATCCGATGATGAGTAATATGTCGCAGACACAGACGACGCTTGCCGAATTGATCGAGAGGCTAGATAGCCTTGACGTTGAACTCACTATCTATGCCGAGAAGAACCCTGATTGGTCTCCGCATGCAAAGGCAGTAGCCAGGCTTGAAGATGATAGTGACCCGATAGTGGATGCGGGTGGCCTGAGTTATCTGCTGGAAGTGGAGCTTGCGAAAGAAGTGATAGAGGTTTGGTCAGCGTGGCGCGGCGGGCGTCAGCCAACCATTGAAGAGAAATGTGAAGCCGTCATTTTCTACGCGGAGAATGATGCATATCTCCCTGAGTCATAGGCTTGAGCCTACGCCCGCTTGTTTTAGATACGACGAATGCACGACCACCGGCACATCATCAAACACAGCATATCATTCAAAGCTATTGTCGCATTCATCATGCTCGTGCTCTCAGGCAACATCGCGCGAACAGGAGCACAACAGCAGCCGGCGCAGACTCCTACTCCCGCGCCGCAACGCACGGGGCGCTCTTACGGAGGCGGTAGCGATACAGGCAAGACGCCGCCTCCTGCCGCAGGGCCGCAAGCGCCATCGCCTGTGACGTTCACGGACATCACCCAACAGACGCGCATCGCATTCAAGCACGCCGCTTCCGTCACTTCACAAAAATATCTGCTCGAAGCGATGGGCGGCGGCGTGGCCGTCTTTGATTACGACTCGGACGGACGACTCGATCTCTATTTTTGCAACGGAGCGCGCCTCAGTGATCCCGCGCCGAAGGGCTGGATGCCGGATAAGCGTGAGGCGAAATACTGGAATCGCCTCTATCATCAAAAACAGGATGGGACGTTTGAGGACGTGACGGAGCGCGCGGGCGTCGCGGGCGCTGGGTACTCTATGGGCGCGGCGGCTGGTGATTTTGATAATGACGGCCTCGCAGACCTTTATGTCACAGGGTACGGGTCGAATATTCTTTACCGCAATCGCGGCGACGGGCGTTTCGAGGATGTGACGAAGCTCAAGGGCGTCGCGGGCACTGGGTGGTCTACGAGCGCGGGCTGGCTGGATTATGACGCGGACGGCCGTCTTGATCTCTTCGTTGCGCGTTATATGGATTGGGACTTCGAGCGCGGGAATCTCTACTGCGGCGACACGCGCCCTGGACTTCGCGCCTACTGTCATCCGGACAATTTTAAGGGCGCGTCGAATCTGCTGTTTCATCAGAAAGCGGACGGCACGTTTGAAGACGTAAGCCTCAAGGCGAAGATCGCAGACCCGAACGGGAAGGGCTTAGGTGTGGCCTTCGCGGACTTTGACGCGGACGGGTGGACGGACATCTTCGTCGCCAACGACAGCGTGCGACAATCGCTCTATCGTAATCGCGGCGACGGCACGTTCGAGGACGTGGCGCTGCTGGCGGGCGCGGGCTACGACGAGAATGGGAAAACTTTTGCGGGGATGGGCGTCGACGCGGGCGATTACGACGCGGACGGCTACCCTGACATTTTTATCACGACGCTCTCGAATGAAACTTATGCGCTCTTTCGCAACAACGGCGACGCGACCTTTACTTATGCGACGGGGACGACCAATGTGGGGACGATCACGCTACTCTATTCGGGCTGGGGCACACGTTTTCTGGACGCGGATAACGACGGATGGCTAGACCTGTTCGTCGCGCAGAGCCACGTGCTGGATACGATTGAGAAGACCTCAAGTTATCTCAAGTACAAGCAGACACCGCTGCTAATGCGCAACACTGCGGGCAAAGGATTCGTCAACGTCTCTGCTTCTGCGGGAGCAGTTTTTAGTCAGGCGATTGCCGGACGCTCTGCGGCCTTCGGCGATCTGGACAACGACGGCGATACGGATATAGTGGTCAATGTGCTGGACGGCCAGGCTATGATCTTGCGCAACGACGGGACGCGCAATCACTGGCTGGGGATTTCTCTGGTGGGCTCAAAGTCTAATCGTGCGGGGCTGGGTGCGCGCGTCGCAGTGTTGGATGCTCAGGGTCGACGGCAAACCTTTGAAGCGACGACGGCGGGCAGTTATCTGGCGTCGAACGACGCGCGCCTTATCTGCGGGCTCGGAAGCGTGACCAGCGTCAAATCTGTTGAAGTCACATGGCCCGGCAATAAACAGCAGCGCATCATTAACCCCGCGATTGATCGTTACCTGTCCATTAATGAGCGCGATGCCACGAAATAAAAGCGACGTTTAGCTGCGCGACCTGTAGAGTATGACGACAATCGTATAGCTTCTTTTTTAAGCTACAATATGCTACAGACCTGTCAGGCTTTTTGAGCGTCACACGAGGCAGAAGATATGTATAAAGCAATAGCACTCCTGATCTCTTTGCTCTTCGCGGCGCTGCCTTCTGCAAACCCTCATGCGCGTGCGCCGCAAAGGGAACAGGCACTGGCGGAGGAAGGCCCTTTGCCGGAAGCTCTGGAAGCGTTGGTCAAGAGCAGGCAGGAGCAGATCAAGCAGGAAGTCGTCGGGCTTGCCGAGAGCGAATGGGCCGGGACATATCATGCGCAGGATGGGCCAACGGCGGGCTCGCAATTATCCTGGACACCCGCCGAAGGGTTCGTCATCAGGTGGAGCACCTGCTCTCCTGGATGGCGCGAGAAGGCCAATTATGGCGGCGCGACTTTTCAAAACGGATTATTAAAACTGAACCCGCAGTTGTCAGGCAATGGTGCTGAAGTTTATCCGCTCGACACGGATTGGGTCGCCGTCCTGTGGGGCGAGCAGCATTACCTGATTCCCTCAAGCCGGTTGATTAGCTTCTGCTACGCCGTGAAAAATGTCGGAAACGCTCCTGAGGTTGACGCCTTCTTTTTAAAAGAGAGTGATCGTGAGAAGCGGCGTCAGGGGCTGCCGAGTGTTCCGCAGTGGTATCGGCAATATCTTTATAGCAAGCCAATCGTTGCCAGCATCTCTCAGCTCAAGCCCGGGGGACAGCGGCCTGTCGGAGAGCTTGTTCTGAATGTCGGGCGCGCAGACGGCGTGGTGTCAGGGATGAAGTTTTATTCTGCGTTCACCAAAAACATTTACATGCTGACCGAGATCATCGAAGTCTCGGAACACACCTCGACGGCTTTCATCATCATGTCTGGTCATAAGAGGATTTCTGGACGTGACGTGACGCCGCGCGTCGGATGGAAGCTGTCTAGCCGTGCGCCGAAGGATGCATATATGTACTACCCTGGTTAGGGCGCGCCCGATTTTTGTGTGTGGAAAGTTTTGCCATAGAGCGCGACATCTAAAAACGGCACGCGGGCGGCGTGCAAACCACCAGTCGTTTTGTCCTTCATGCTCTCTCGTATGTGCAGGGGCTTCAAGGCCGATTCTTCCATCCGGTGTGACTTGTTTGTTTATTAAGAGAATGCTTCAACTGAATTTATCCGGCGCACTTGTGCGTCGCGGGCTTTCACTGCTGATCGTTTTCCTGCTGGGACTGTCGCCCTCAAGCGTGATCGCTCAAACATCTTCGACGCCTGCACAGGGGATGGGCGGCGGCGTCTCTACGGCGGGAGCCGCGACCTACACTTCGCGGCGCACCGTCGACATCGTCGATCCAAAAGCGCCCGTCGTCTTCGAGGATGTGACGGAGCAGGCGGGGCTCGGGCGCTTCCGTCATCACTCGGGAAGCGCGGCCAAGGATTACATCATAGATACGCCTTCAGGCGGCGTCGCCATCTTCGATTACGACTCGGACGGTAGAGCGGACATCTACCTGCTCAACGGCTCGACCATTGCCGCCATGCAGGGCAAAGAGAAGCCGCCGCGCGCCGCGCTCTTTCGCAACAAAGGCAACTGGCAATTCGAGGATGTGACGGACAGGGCCGGAGTCGCAAACGAGCGCTGGGGCTTTGGCGTCGCCGTCGGCGATTATGATAACGACGGACGCCCGGATATTTATGTGGGCAACTACGGCGTCTCGCGTCTCTATCACAATAACGGTGACGGCACTTTTACAGACGTGGCCGAACGCTTAGGCGTCGCGCGCAAAGGTTGGAGCACGGGCGCGACCTTCGGGGATTATGATAGAGACGGAAGGTTAGACCTGTTCGTGCCGGGCTACGTAGAGTTCGACCTAACACGCCTGCCGCCAAGTCCAAACGACGCTGGCAAGCCCGGCGAGATCAATCAAAACTTTTGCCAGTTTCGCGGCACACCTGTGATGTGCGGGCCGCGTGGACTGCGCGGCGACACCGACACGCTCTATCACCAAAAAGCGGACGGCACGTTTGAGGACGTGAGCGCGAAGGCTGGCGTCGGTGATCCGAACCGCTATTATGGTTTCTCCTCCGTCTTCGTTCACGCGGACGATGATGACCTGCTCGATCTGGTGGTCATCAACGATTCGACGCCGAACCTTTTCTATATCAACAAAGGCAACGGGACTTTTGAAGAAATGGGCTATCCGTCGGGCGTGGCCTTGAATGAGCAGGGTCGCGAGCAGGCGGGGATGGGCCTCGCCGTCGGCGATTATGATAACGACGGGCGCGTGGACTTTTACGTCACGAACTTCTCGGACGACTCGAACACGCTGCGTCGCAACGAGGGCGAAGGGAATTTTACGGACGTTACTTTTCAGTCGGGGCATGGCGAAGTGACGATCCCTTTTCTCGGCTGGGGAACGAGTTTTATAGATTACGATCTGGACGGGTGGAAGGATGTGCTCGTGGCCAACGGGCATGTCTATCCGGCTGTGGACAAATACCAGTGGGGCACTAGCTTTGCGCAGCAGCCTCTGCTTTTTCGTAACCTCGGCACGGGAAGGTTCGAGCGCGCCGGCGCAGCGCCGGGAAGCGCGCTGGCACTTGCGTGGCCGAGTCGCGGGCTGGCCGTCGGTGATCTGGACGGCGACGGACGACCCGACGCCGTCTTGAATAATCTGGACACAAGGCCCACTGTGCTGCGAAACGTCTTCAAACAGGCGGGGCACTTTCTTGAACTGCGTCTGGTCGGAGATGTCTCGAAGAAGAGCCCGAGGGATGCGACCGGCGCAATCGTTTATCTGACGACCGGACGACTTCGACAGCGAGCAGACCTTTTTAGCGGCGCAAGCTTCGGCTCGCAGAACGAGCAGCGCCTGCGCTTCGGACTTGGCGCGGCAACACGCGTCGATAAGCTGGAAGTCAAATGGCCCGGCGGCGCGCTTGAGTCCTTCGATGTGCAGGGTGTTGACCGCACACTCACGCTCACGGAAGGCAAAGGCGTCTCACGCCAAAAGTAAAAGCGGGTGAGCTGATCGGCAGGGGCTCAAGCTGCTTTCTCAAAACGCTCTCGGAAAACCTCGCTTGAAATTTAGTTCGTGACTTCGCACACCGTCATAGTGTAAAAGCATGGCGCATCCTCGCAGCGTGTTGGGTCGTCCGTCTTCCTCAAGCTGTGATGCGGGCTTCAGGCCAGCGAACTCATTATCCTGTTTTTCAACCGTCAAAGGGATTCACCATAGCGTTTGATACAGAAAGTGACTCGTGCGACGAATTGATCTGAAAAGGGCGCAGGCCGCGCGTTCCCACACGATCCGCAATATCAACCGGCAGATCGTGCTCAACTACGTGCGAGAGAGAGAGCCCATCTCGCGCGCAGAGATTGCGCGCGAGACGGCGCTGCAACGCTCTACCATCTCGACCATCGTCGACGAGTTGCAAGCGGAAGGCCTTGTCGAAGAGATCGGCGCGGGCGTCTCCACGGGCGGGCGCAGACCCACGCTCCTACGCCTGCGCGCGGTCGGCGCAATGGCCATCGGTGTAGACATCACTCCTTCCTTGACCACCATCGCCACCAGTGACCTGGCGGGGCGTGTGTTGGAGCAGGAGCAGTTTGCGACCGTCTCCGATTATCAGAAGATGATCGCGCACGTCATTGATCGCGTGCGCGCACTGAGCCGCAGAAATAAAGGGATCATCGAAGGCATAGGCGTGAGCGTGCCCGGACTGGTCGATCCTGAGACGGGTAAGGTGATCTATATCCCTTACTTCAAATGGCGCGATCTGGACATCGCGCAGATGATCTCGACGGCGACGGGCCTCAGTGTGATGATCGATAACGATGCCAACGCGGCGGCGCTGGCCGAGCTTTGGTTCGGTCGCCCGGAGGTGATGCAGACGCGCGACTTCATCATGATCCTGGTCGCAGAGGGCGTGGGCACAGGCATTGTCTTTGATGGACAAATTTACAGGGGCGAGCGCGGCGCTGCGGGCGAGTTCGGACACATGATCGTCGGAGAGCGCGGCCCCGTCGCTTGCTCTTGCGGTAATTATGATTGCTGGGAGGCTTTCGCCTCAGAAGGCGCGGCCATCGCACGCTATCACAGTTTGACCAAACAGAAACCCAGTAGATTCCCCGGCATTGATCTCAGGCTGCTGGTCGATTCTGCTCTCGAAGGCGACACGGCCGCGAGAGATGCGTTAGCAGAGACGGCGCATTATCTGGGCATAGGAATCTCTAATCTGATCGTAGGTTTAAGCCCTGAAGCGGTCGTCGTGGCGGGCGCTATCGCCAGAGCTTGGCCGCTCGTCGCCGAAGCCCTGCGCGAGCCCGTAGAGAAGAGCATCCGTCGTGGACTCCCTTCGGCGCGCATACTGCCCTCGACCCTGGGCGAGCAGCCGACCTTGATGGGCGCGCTCTCCCTTGTGCTGGCGAATAAATTTGCTTCAGCCTCCGCTGCATAACGAGCGCGGGCGTTTAGACACTTTGGGGAAAACCTTTTTTGCCTTAATGGCTAGAAAAACATTGACAGTTTCTTAAAAACACTTATACTTCGTTCGATAGCGCAACAAACTGTTGTTTTCGTTCAAGCAAGCTGATACCAAACCATCAAATTTAAGCTCCAGGTCAAAGCCACCTGCCTTTTGAGTCTTTGACCGTTGACCCTTAGGACTTTTGTAGCACGCGTCCTGTGTTCTAAGACACGGGAGCGTCAAGTCCAACTTTACAGGTTCGCACGAGAGGCCCAGCCATGACGACATCTCGCAGACTCGCACACCTTCTGACGCGCTTCGGTTTACTGCTTTTAGTGCTGGCCGCTTTCGCGCTTCCCGCCTTGGCCCAGAACAATAAAGGAACCATCGTCGGCACTGTGGCAGACCCGAACGGCGCGCTCGTGAAGGATGCCAGGGTCACGGTCATCAACGTGGCGACGGGCGATACGCGCGAAGCGACGACGACCGACGACGGCACATACACAGTGCCCAATCTTGAGCCGGGTCAGTATCGCGTGACGGTGGATGCGACGGGTTTTCAGTCTGTGGTATTCGAGGATGTCAAGGTCGAGACCAACGCGCGCTTGCCGCTGGACGTAACTTTCTCCGGAGTCGCAGGAGCGACGGGCTCTGTCACTGTGACGGCTGAAGCAGCGCCGCTGGTCGAAACTGAAACGAGCGTGCGCGGCGATCTGATCACCGGACGACAGGTGACGGAATTGCCGCTCCCGCAGAGGAACTTCACACTGCTGGCGGCGCTTTCGCCGGGCGTTACCAGACCGGCACTCGGCGGCATCGGCGGCGGCGGCAACTTCGAATCCGGCGGCCCGCAGAAGGGAACTGAATCGACACGCTTTCGCGAGTCCGGCGGCTCTATCATCTCCGCCAACGGCGCTCGTGTGACCAACAACAACTTCTCGCTCGACGGCATCGATAACAACGAATCGCAGTTCGGGCAGATCGCCATCTTCCCGAACCCGGATGCGATTCAGGAGTTCAAGGTCGAGACCAGTGTGCCTTCGGCAGAGTCCGGCAGGGCAGGCGGCGCGATCATCTCTACGACTTTCAAGTCCGGCACGAATCGCGTTCACGGCTCGGTTTTCGAGTATTATCAGGGTCGCGTCGCCGGTGCTAATCCTGTCTATAGCTCCAACCCGCCGAACTATAACGTGCATAACTATGGCGGAACGGTCGGAGGCCCGATCTTCCTGCCGCGCTTTGGCGAGGGCGGGCCATCGCTCTGGGACGGGCGCAACAAATCATTCTTCTTCTTCGCCTTTAACGGCCAGCGCAACTCCACGCCTGCATTTGGCGGCCCTGAAGACCCGGTCACAATCCCGACAGAGGCTTTTCGTCGCGGCGATTTCTCGGCGCTGCTTCAGCCGACGAACATTCAACCCTTTAATACCATCCACGGTGTAGTGCTCGCGCCCGAAGGAACGATCTTCGACGCGAACGGAAATCCTTTTCCCGGCAACATCATTCCGCAATCACAGTTTTCTCCGGCGGGTTTTAATCTGCTCAACGCTTACCCGCTGCCGACCAATACGGCGCTGACGAGAAACTTCGCGCGCAATCGCAAAGAGAGCGCCAATATTAATCAGTACGATATCAAGATAGATCACAACATCACCACGAACAATCACCTCTTCGGACGTTACAGCAAGGCAGTCAACGACCGCATACGCGATAACAATTTCCCGCTCGGCTCTTCGCCGAACGGGCTTGATCTGCCATCGGGCTTCGGCGCGGGCAACGAGTTCGGAAACACGCGTCAGGTGGCCTTAGGCGATACGCATATCTTTTCGCCGACGGTCATCAACGATGCGCGCGCAGGATATTCCCGTTTTGAGATCGGCATCTTCAATCCGGGCCAGGCAGGCGGTCTGGGATTTGATCCGAATATCTCCGCCGCGATAGGAATTCCCGGCGTCAATGTTTGCGGCATCGCCTGCACGGGCTCAGTCCTGCTAGGCGTCATCGGCACGGATGCAGATAAGGGCGACCTTGAGTTTATAGGCGACGCGAGCCCCTTCTTCTTCCTGTCCAACAACTATTACTTCGGAGACACGCTGACGGTCGTTCGCGGTAATAAGACCCTCAAGTTCGGCGGCGATTTTCGTGTTCGCCAGAATCAACCGGCAACTTCCGGCGCTAATGCCAAGGGCCAGTACCAGTACGGCACGCAGAACGGCGGATTCCTTTCTGGCAACTACGGCGCGATACCGATTGGCCCACTGGATTCAGGCTCGTCTTATGCAAACCTTCTGCTCGGCCGTCCTCCCGCACACATTGATCGCAGTGTTCCGGGCGGCCCTTATTTCCAGTCCGGCCACGAAATCTCTTTCTACGTGCAGGACGATTGGAAAGTAAATCAGGACCTGACGCTCAATCTGGGTTTGCGCTACGACATCTTTACGCCGTTCACGGAGCGTTATGATCGTCAACTGAATTTCGTGCCGGAGCAGAACGCGCTGATACGCGCCGGCGGCGGAGTGCCGCGCGGGCTGCGCAATACGGATAAGAACAACTTCGGGCCGCGCATAGGATTCGCCTGGAGCGGTTTGAGGGAAGATAAAACGTTCGTCATACGCGGCGGTTACGGTCTGCTCTATACGACGGATGCGGCGAACACGGGCGCTCTCGCCGTCGATCAACCGTTCAACGGCGGCGGCAGTTTCAGTTGCAACATCAATCAGTTTGGCGCAGCGCCCTGCGCACAAATCCCCGTCGGCTTTAATCTAGACACGACGCTCCCGCTTCCGCCCAACGTCTTTATCGCGGGGCCGGTCTTTCCCGCCGCTTCTATTACGCAGAATGTCTTCGGCGTTGATACGAATCTTAGGGACGAGATGTATCACCAGCTCAACCTGACGTTCCAGTGGGAGTTCAGACCAAGCTGGCTGGCGGAGGCTGCCTATGTCGGGAACTTCGGTCGCAATCTTTTGATTGATCGTAACCTCGGCACTGATCTGGCGCGTGGGCCCGGCGCGCGTGTCGTCAATCTTCCGTTCGTCAACTTTACCGACGACCTTGGCCGTTTGAGCTACAACGGTCTGCAAACGAAACTGCAAAAGCGTATGACCGCAGGGCTCTCGCTGCTGACGACTTACGCCTGGGCGCACACGATTGATAACGGGCCGGGAAGGTTTTCCGGTAACAGCAATCCTGGCCGTGACCTCTTCGGGCCGAACAATCCAAACAATCTGGATTTGGAGCGCGGCAATTCCGATCTGGACATCAGGCATCGCTTCACTTTCGCCAGCGTCTATGACCTGCCCTTTGGTCGCGGTCGCCGCTACGGCTCGGACTGGCCCGGCCCGCTCAATTTCCTGCTCGGCGGATTCCAGTGGAATAACATCATAACGATTCAGAGTGGCCCGCCCTACACGATCAATTACGGCGAGGGTGGAGCGCGTCCCAACCTGATCGGCGATCCGACACCGACAGCGGAGCAGCGTGCGCGCCGTATGGAGTTCAATCCGGCTGCCTTCGGGCCGCCGACCAATCCAATTTTCCCTGACGTGATCTGTACTGCGGCTGCTAATCCGGCCTTCAACGGCTGCTTCGGCTCGCTTGGCCGTAATACGTTTCGCGGCGACCGTCAGGAATTCTGGGACATGTCACTGTTCAAGAACTTCCGCATCGGCGAGAACTTCAACATACAGGCGCGCATGCAGGTCTTCAACGTGCTCAACCACGTCGTGCGTAATGTCCCGGAGAGAAACATCGAGCCGTGCTTTATAGCGGGCGTGTTCGATGCGGCCAAGTGCGCGACCAATACAACGGATGACCGGTTCGGAGAACACATAGGGATAGACACCAGCGCGCAAAGGCAACGCCAGATCGAGTGGGGTTTAAGAATAGTCTGGTAAGCGCCTGCGCTGTCCCCTACGGTGCGGCTTGTC
>DATLMN010000217.1:0-5714 GCA_035537255.1 Pyrinomonadaceae bacterium
TCTCGACCGAAGGGATGAGCGTGCTGCCGGGATTGTGGGATATGCACGTGCATCTGATGATTAACGGCCATAGCGATTACGACCACTGGGATAAGACTTATCCGCCTTTGTTTGAATCCGTGATCATGCCTTCTTCCGCCAAACAATTGCTGCTGGCGGGCGTGACGAGCGCGCGCGACCTGGGCGCACCCTTAAAAGAGATCATCAGTGTGCGCGACAAGATCAACAAGGGGCAGTTGCCGGGGCCCACCCTTTACGTCTCCGGCCCGTTTATCCAGCACGAACCTTATCCCGGCACGGAGCTTTTTCGCTGGGGCGTCAAAGGCCCGGAGGATGCTCGCGCTAAAGTGCGAACTCTCGCAGAGGCAGGGGTCAATCTGATCAAGCTGATCGATCAGGATCAGATGACGATGGATGAAGTCATAGCCATCGTTGACGAAGCGCACAAACACAAACTGACGGTCGTCGCTCATTCGCACAGGCCGGAAGAGATTCGGCGCGGGCTGATAGCGGGCGTCGATTGCTTTGAGCATACGGGATTGGCCGCCGCGCCCGAATATCCTGCGGAGCTGATCGCGATGATACGTGAACGCGCGGCGAAGATGAGTCTGGGCCCACTCTTCTGGACGCCGACCGTCGAGGGCTTGGCCAATTATGAATACCTCAGGGACAATCCAGAGCCCCTGGACGATCCTTCCTGGCATCTGGGTCTGACGGATACGATCATCGCCGACATCAAGAATTCGCTCAAGCATCCCGACCGGCTCTCTTATTACCAGATCACACCGCAGCGCCGTCCTACTCTGCGGCGCAAGTTCGAGCAGTTGAGCAAGTCGGGCGTCGTGCTGCTCATCGGAACAGATAGCGGCATTCCGATGAACTTTCACAGTCAAACTACCTGGCGTGAGCTGGACACGTGGGTCAACCAGTTCGGCGTCGATCCGATGCGCGCCATTCGGGCTGCGACCTACTGGCCGTCCGTGTTGATGAAAGTAGACGATCAGGTGGGCACAATCAGCGAAGGTAAATACGCGGACATCATCGCCGTGCGCGGCGATGTGCTCCGGTACATCTCCCTCTTGCAGGACGTTGATTTAGTCGTCAAGCACGGAGTGCGATACAAATAAGGGATGAGGGCGGAGGGATGAGGGATGAAAGGAATGCTAATTCAACTTGAATAGTTTTCTTATTCATCCTTCATCCCTTCGTTTGTATTTCCGCGAGGCCGCCGACGACGGCGATCAGCTCTGCGGGATTGACGGGCTTGGCGAGGTGTACCTGAAAGCCTGCGAGCAGGGCGCGCATACGGTCGTCTTCTCTGGCGTAGGCCGTGAGTGCGATGGCGGGAATCCTTCCGCCGTCTTCCGTCCTGAGGGCTCGCACTTTTCTGATCAAAGAGTAGCCGTCTTCTTCCGGCATTCCAATATCGCTGACCAGTATATGAGGCTTAAACTCCGTCAGAGCGGAGAGCGCCTCCGCAGCAGAGCGCACGGCCATCACGGTCGCGCCGCATTGCTCTATGATGGTTGTCAAAAGCATTCGTGCGTCGGGTTCGTCGTCGACGATCAATATTCGCACGGCATCCAGTGAGGGCGGACATTCAATCTGCATTGAGCCGACGACGGATGGCGAAAGCTCTGCTGCCGCCAGATCGACGCTTTGCACAGCCATCAGTGGCAAGTCGACGGTAAAGATTGAGCCGTGGCCGACGCCCGCGCTCTCTGCCTTAACCGTCCCGCCATGCATCTCTATCAGGTGACGCACAATCGCCAGCCCTAGCCCGAGCCCGCCGTGAGTTCTGGTGGTCGTGCCGTCCGCCTGACGAAAACGCTCGAAGACATACGGCAAAAACTCCGGGCTGATTCCCTGCCCCGTATCGCTGACGGTGATTCGTATATGAGACTCTACGCGCCGCAGGCCGATCTCAATATGGCCGCCCTTGGAACTGAATTTGACGGCGTTCGAGAGCAGATTCCACATCACCTGCTGAAGCCTGGCAGGGTCGCCCCAGACCATGCTCGCTCCCGCTTCCAATTCAGAGTTGATGGTGATGCCCTTAATCTCCGCCGCAGGTCCGAGCGCCTCGATAGCAGTTTTGATGATCGAATCCAAATCGGTCGAGCGCGCTTCCAGATGCAGCTTGCCGGTGATGATGCGCGAGACATCCAGCAGGTCTTCGATGATCTGCGCCTGAGCCTTGCCGTTACGCTCTATAGTTTCAATGGCGCGCGCCGTCGCTTCCGGACTGAACTTTTTCAGCCTCAGCAGGCTAGACCAGCCGATGATCGCCGTCAAAGGCGTGCGCAGCTCGTGCGAGACGGTGGCGAGAAATTCATCTTTGATACGGTTGGCCGTCTCTGCCTGCGTGCGCAGGCGCTGTTCCGTTTCGTAAAGCCGCGCGCGCTCAAGCGCCTGCGCGCATTGTTGCGCGAGCGCGAGCATGAATGCGCGATCATCTTCACTAAAGCTTTGGGCTCGCGGGAAGCTCAGCCCCAGCGCTCCTGTGGTGCGACCTTCGACGATCAGCGGAAAGGCTATCAGCGACTGAGTCCCGGTGATTGAGGCGAGCGGCCCGATTGACGGATATTGATCCCGATAGAGATCGAAACACTCTATCAACACGGGCATATTGCTACGTGCGGCATCGGCAATCGGCACTTGCGCGCTTAAGGGAAAGCGCTGCCAGCGCTCTGCGACTTCGGGCGTGAAGCCGAGCGTGCCGACGATCTCCAATTCCGTGCCGCCTTCACTAAGCACGACGACCGTGCCCGCGTGCGCGCCCAGAGAGTTCAGGCCCTGCTCTATGACTGCCTCCGTCACCTGCTGCGGAGTCAGCGCCTGAGAGAGTGAAGATGAGACAGTCTGAAGACGCATCAGCAGATTGGACGTTCGTTCGGCGGCCTGTCTGGTCTGTTGCTCTGCGCGGAAAAGGCGCGCGTTGTCGACGGCCAGCGCCGCGCGATCTGCTAAGTTTTCCGCCAGAGCCAAATCTTCCGGCGTGTGCGCGCGACTCTTTTCCGTATTGACGAAGGTCAGCACGCCGAGTATTCGATCACGCGCCTTGAGCGGCACGAGCATGGCCGAGCGCAATCCGACCTGCCGCATGATCTTCAGATGCTCTTCGTCCTGCGCGCTCTGGACGAGCATCTCGTCTGTGATGTCCGGATAAAATTCCGACTGGCCTGTGCGCAGGACATTGTGTATCCCATGCGGCTCAGACGGGTCTGGCGGATAGCGTTGCTGTATCTCATGAGCCCAGGCGACCTTGTCAGGGTCAACATGAACGACGGCCAGGCGCTTTACTGTTCCATCTTCATCGGCGACATCGACGGCGCACCAGTCTGCGAAAAAAGGAACGGAGAGGCGCGCCACAGTCTTGAGCGTCGTTTCGTAATCGAGCGACGAAGCAAGCGTCGTGCTGGCCTCCGCCAGGAAACGCTCGTTGGCCTCCTTCTGCATGCGCTCACTAACGTCCATCGTGACGCCGCGCATGCCTATGGCCTGTCCCGCCTCGTCTTTGATGGCGACGGACTGTGCTTCGACCCAGACGACTCTTCCGTCTTTGGCGATCCAGCGGAAACGGTTCGTGCCCCTCACACCGCTCCTGAAAGTCTCTGCGGCGGCGCGGCTGGCGCTCTCCCTGTCTTCCGGATGCACGATGGTCAGCCAGAAGTTCGGCGTCGAGAGCCATTCTTCGACGCTGTAGCCGAGCAGGGTCTCGACATAATCGCTGACAAAATCTATCCGCTGGTCTGCAACGTCCGGCTTGCCCCATGCTTCCCAGACAACGCCTGGGACGCTCGCCACCATTGCCTGCATGTGCTTTCTCTGATTTTCAAGCTGCTCTGCAAGCAGCGCCTTTTCTCTCTCGACACGTTTGCGTTCCGTGACATCGCGTGCGACGCCCTCGACAGCGACGGGCCGTCCGTCCTGAAAAGAGATTCGCGTGCTGACTTCAAGCGTCAAACGTCGCCCGTCTCTGGTCAGGATGTCAATCTCGTAAACGGTCGGCGTGGGGTCTTTGAGCTTCTGCACCGTCATCTGTTTGGCACGCTCAAGATGATCCGGTGCGACGACCTGCGCGATATTCAAGCCGCCCAGAATCTCTGCGCGCGTCCAGCCCGTGACGTTTTCACCCGCGCGATTGATCGAGAGATACTTCCCCTCAAGGTCGTGTGAATAGATGATGTCATTAGCGTTCTCTAGCAGGCTGCGATAGCGTTCCTCGCTCGCCCTCGCTTTCGCCTCGGCCTGCATACGCGCTGTGATGTCCTCGTGCATCAGCACGACTTCGCGCACGCGTCCGGCAGCGTCTTTGATCGGATAGATGACGGCCTTCGTCCAGCGCTCTGGCTCTTGGTGGCGCGTGATGTTGGGGATGGTTGCGTCCGGATCGTAGAGCACAGGCGGGATTTCACAGGCCTCTCCACTGAAAGCCTTTTGAATGTAAGGCATGATGCCTTTCTCGACCAGTTGCTCATCTTCCAGGATGTTGTAGCCTTCGAGCTGGTCCAGCGTCACGCCCCACAGCTCTTCCCAAGCACGGTTGACACGGATGATGCGGCCGTCCGCCGACATGATCTGGATGCTGAAGGGAGACTGCTCAAGTATGGCGCGGAAGCGATCTTCTGTGGATGATTGTGGCTCTGAATCTTTGATGTACATGTCCCCTTGTAAGTGCGACCGGGCGCGTTGGTCATCACCTTAGTCTGATCATGAGTATAAGGCGAGCGGCCACGTTTGAGGCAATCGCTTTGGCCTGGCGGCAGGCCGGGCGCTCAAATGGCGCTGCTGATTTTAATGTGTCGGTCGCACAAATCAAAGACCTTTGGAAGATTTTATTTGCCGTGAGGGCAGAATTTATCTATAGGTAATTTTGTTGGCGGGTGATATTCTTCCCTGCGCTTCGCACACATCCAGCAGGAAAAATTTTAATCATACGGAGGCTGCCGCATGGCTCTAAATGTCGTGATAGACCTGTCTCATTTCAACGAAGTGTCGGACTTTAATCTAGTCAAGAACGATGGCATTGTGGGCGTCATACACAAGGCGACGGAAGGCATAGACTATGTCGACCCGAAGTATTTTCTGCGACGACGCGACGCCCTTGCGGCTGGCCTGTGGTGGGGCGCTTATCATTTCGCCACGGGCGATGACGCGGCCCTACAGGCAGACAGTTTCCTGACGGCGGTGGCTCCCGGCCCGACTGACTTGCTTGTGCTGGACTTCGAGCAAAACAGCGGTGGGCCAAGTATGACGCTTGAAGGCGCAGAGCAATTCGTGACGCAGGTGCAGGCGGCGACGGGACGCTGGCCGGGCCTGTATGGCGGCTCGTACCTGAAAGAATTGCTGGGAGAGAACAGCAATCCGACGCTCGCCAATTGCTGGTTCTGGCTCTCGGAATATGGGCCTGAGGCGCACGTCCCCTTGAACTGGCAAACCTGGACGATGTGGCAATACACGGACGGCACAGTTGGCCCGGAGCCGCATTCAGTACAGGGCGTCGGGAATTGCGATAGAGATCAATTCAACGGAGAGCTGGACGAATTGACGAAGCTCTGGGGACACGCAGGCTAGCAAAGCTTTTGTCATCGCGACACGTCTGGTCAGTTCTGTCTGAGCTTGCGCTTTTAGTGTGGAATCTTCAGTCGTAGTCTTCGATTGCATCGGAAAAGCCCGATCTTCTTTGACAAAAGATTACGGGCGCGGTAGCT
>DATLMN010000218.1:0-12105 GCA_035537255.1 Pyrinomonadaceae bacterium
TTTTATCACCTTCGAAGGTATTGACGGGAGTGGGAAATCCACTCAACTGCGCATGCTCGCGAGCGTGCTGCGCCTCGGCGGGTTCGAAGTGGTCGTGACGCGCGAGCCCGGCGGCACGCCGCTCGGCAAACGCCTGCGCACGGCACTGCTCGACGCGCAGGCAGAGGTCGATCCGCTGGCGGAGCTGCTGCTCTATGCCGCCGACCGCGCGCAACACGTCCGCACGCTTCTGCGTCCGGCGCTAGAGACCAGCCACATCGTGCTCTCTGATCGTTACGCTGATGCGACCGTCGCTTATCAGGGCGCTGGGCGCGGATTTACTCCGGAGTTGATTGCGGAGGTCGTCGCGCTGGCCACAGGCGGGCTCAAACCTGACCTGACCTTGATCTTCGACGTGTCCGTGGCCGAATGCCTGCTGCGCACCAAGCGCAGAGAGACGAACGATCAGGGAAAGGATCGACTCGACGGAGAAGACGTAGACTTTTATGCGCGCGTGCGCGAACGCTATCTGGAAATCGCTGCGGCCGAGCCGGAGCGCGTGCGCATTGTGGACGCCAGCGGCTCGGTTGAAGAGACGCACGTCAAAGTGATCGAGGTCGTGATGCCGTTCCTGCAAGCGCGAGGGCTGTCTCCACAAGCCTCCGAGCAAATTGCTCCGCCCACGGGCACTGGGCCGCAGAAGATGCCCATCAACTGACTTATGTTCGAGCCGCTCATCGGAAACCAGCGTGTCAAAGACATCCTGCGCCGCATGCTTGCCGCGCGCAGAGTGCCGGGCGCGCTGCTGTTTGCGGGTATCGAAGGGATAGGCAAAAAGCTTTTCGCGCTTGAGCTGGCGAAGGCTCTGAACTGCCGCACGCCCAAGGGAGTGGAAGCCTGCGACGCATGCTCGTCATGCGTGCGTATACAGAATTCCAAGTTCCCTGATCATGACACGGACGACGCGAACAAGAAAAAGATTATCTGGAGCGAGCATGCAGACTTGGCACTGGTGCGCCCCTTCAATAAGATCATCAGGGTCGATCAGATGCGCGAGCTTGAGCGCGAGGCAAACTTTCGTCCATACGAAGGCGCGGCGCGTCTCTTTATCATCGAAGATGCTGATAAATTGAACGACCAATCATCGAACGCGCTGTTGAAGACGCTGGAAGAGCCGCCGCCTACGACGAACCTCGTCCTCGTTACGTCGCGACCCGATGCGTTGCTGCCGACGATTCGCTCGCGCTGCCAGACCCTTCGCTTCGAGCCGCTCGAAGTCGGTGTGATTGAAGAGCATCTTTCGCGCACGCAGACGCGCACGAAGAAAAAAACTGCTGCGCCTGACGCGAGCCTTCGCGCACGCGCAGCTCAGGGCAGCATCGGTCGCGCCCTCTCGCTGGACATTGAGAGCTATCTGTCTCAGCGCGAAACGATGCTGGGCGTACTCGTTGCGCTCACCGTCGAGCCTGATCGCGCAAGACTTTTACGTGCCTCGGAAGAATTGACAGACCCTAAGCGCAAGGATGAATACGAGCCGCGTCTGGACGTGCTCGCGACCTTGATCCACGACGCCTGGTCGCTCTCGCTCGGCGCGCCACGCGAGCGCGTCGTGAACGTCGATCTGATAGAGCGCCTCGCAGAGATCGGCTCAAGGCTTGAGAGTCGCAGAGCCGCAGACTGGCTCAAGCAGATCGAGCAGCACCGGCTGGGCCTCCTTGTCAACATCAATCGCAAGGTCGCGACCGACGCCCTGCTGCTGGGAATGGCCGCAGGCAATAGTGATAAAGTCATGACACGGCGCGCAGGCTAAAAAAAACGTAGAGCTTTTATTACACGTGAGAGTGGGGTTAAAATTTAAGAGCCGCAAGATTCGAGACGGGAGAGATGATGGCGAAAAAGATTCTGGTAGTTGATGACGACCCGGAGCTGCAAGACCTTGTGAGCTATGCCTTAAAACGCGAGGGCTACGAGGTGACGAGCGCGATGGATGCGTACGAGGGGCTTGAGATGCTTGAGAAAGAGCCTTTTGATCTGGCGCTCGTGGACGTGATGATGCCGAAGATGGACGGCCTGATGATGCTCTCGCACCTGCGCGAGCGCGACAAGGATTTGCGCGTGATCGTGATGACGGCGCTGACCACGCCCGAGACGGCGATCAGCGCGCTGCGCGATCAGGCCTCGGATTTTCTGGCCAAGCCCTTCGATGTCGGGCAGCTTCTCAACGCCATCAGCAGCATCTTCGATCTGGCTCCCAAAGAGGTCTCGATAGAGGTTCTGTCCGCCCAGCCCGATTGGATAGAGCTGCGCGTGCCCTGCGATATGGCGGCCATCGATCCGCTTGAGCGTTTGATGTCGCAGTTAAAGACAGACCTGCCGACCATCACGCGCGAGAGCGTGACCTACGCCTTTCGCGAGATGCTGCGTAACGCCATAGAGCACGGCGGCAAAAATGATCCGAGCCAGTACGTGGAGGTCGGCTACCTGCGCTCGCCACGCATTATTCTCTATCGCATCAAAGACCCGGGCGATGGTTTTAGCATCGAATCGCTCTACAGGCCCGAAGGGCCCATCGCCGCCTTTCTTAATCCTCAGGGCGACCCGATGCAGCACGAGCAGGTGCGCGAGGATGAAGGATTGAGGCCGGGCGGCTTCGGCATTCTCATCGCACGCGACCTCGTCGACGAGATGATCTACAACGAGCGCCACAACGAGGTCGTGCTGATAAAATACCTGAGCCCCGACAGTGAAACCGAACCACAACGGAGCGCCAAATAGTTCACAGAGGTTGCTCTCAGTTTCTCCAAACTTTATCTAACTGATTTCTGTAATGATGAGACAAACAATCCGTTCTATATTTCGATTGAGCTGCACGATCAGTTTGACGCTCATGCTCGTCTTCGTCTGCTCATATAATCAAAGGGCTCTCGCGGAAAATGCGGAGGGCGACGGCGCTGTGGCGAAGAGCACGGCTTCCGGCACGAACCGTAACGAAAAAGAGCTGATGGAGACGGAAGACAAATGGCTCGAAGCGGGGATTCGCGGCGATGCCGGGGCGGCGGCACTTCTGCTGGCGGAAGATTATCAGGGCATGACGCCGACGGGCTCTGTCGAGGACAAGGCGCAGTTCGTCGCTGGCATCAGGATGGGAAGCCTGCGCGCAGACTCTTATCATCAGGATGAACGCTACGTGCGTATTCTTGGAGAGACGGCTGTTTCCACTGGCAGGCTCTCCTTGAAACGGCCGGACGGCTTTACGCAAACACGCTACACGCGCGTTTACGTCAGGCGGCAGGGACGCTGGCAGCTCTTCGTGATGCAGACCACCAGAATCGCCAGACAGTAATCTCTATCATTCCAGCGACCAGGTATGGTTCCAAGCATTTACTTCTCTCGTCCCGTCGAGGCAAATACCAATCAGCGCGTGCTTGCGCTGATGATTATCGGCGCGACTCTGGCGGCGCTCACTTACCTTTTCCTTTTTAATCCCTCAGGCGGCGAGTCCTATTTTCCTTCGTGCCCGCTTCGCTCTTTGACCGGGCTTTACTGTCCGGGCTGCGGCACGTTGCGCGGGCTGCATCAACTGCTGCACGGCCACTTGGCGGCGGCCTTCGGGTTCAATCCGTTGATGGTGCTCTCGCTTCCCTTTATCGGCTACGCCTATCTGTCTTACACGATAATGGCGCTGAGGGGACGCAGCCTGCCCAGATTCTTTGTGCCGCCGGTGCTGATTAAAACGTTGTTCTGGGTCGTCGTCGCTTTTGGAGTTCTGCGCAATATCCCTGCTTACCCGTTTTCTCTGCTCGCACCTTAAGCTTTGATCGGTAAGACAAAAGCCATCAGGCCAGCTCGCGTCGTGAGCTGGCCTGATGGCTTTTGTACAGTCCGTGTGTAGATCAATGTAGACAGCGCAGACGCTTCCATATCGAAGGCCAACGCCTGAGCGACACGCTGTCTCTCTAATAGAAGTTAAGGCGTGCCAGCGCCGCCGCCAGTGCCGCCGCCGCCCGGAGTAGGATTCTGTGCCTGTCTTGCGGCCAACGCTCTTGCTTCCGCTTCCTTCTTCTCGGGGAATTTGAAACCGATATAAGTCCCGGAGCTGATTCCCATCAGCGCCAGCAGCGTGTCCGGGAACTTCGGCATCGTCAGAAGATTGTAGATCGTAAAGAGGAAGATGATCCCCAGCACCACCGTCCAGATCACTATCTGGAAACGATGAAAGCTGACCTTTCCATTCTCGTCCGTCGTGATGTCGCTAAACCATCCCTCTGAATCCTGAGGGGCGAGGGCGCGAGTGGTCTCGCCTGGCCCGCTGGTATTGATCAGGCTTGCGCCGAGCGCCGTCGCCGCGCTGATGCCGAGCAGCGCCAGCACCTCCCCTGGGAAAACGCGGTATTCGCTCGTCACCATCCAGATAAAGACATAAGAGGCGGCGACCACGTAAAACCAGAAGGCCATCTGACAGAAGCCCAGACTGTAGCGTTGCGGCCTGTCCGGGGCTGGTCGTTTCGCTACACGCAGCAGGTCGCTGTTCCTTGCCCAACGCCAGAGCAAGAAAGTCACGAAGATGAGTCCCGCGACATAGGCCCAGTACCAGCGCCCGTCAATGACCGTTAATGGATATTGCTTTACGTCCGTCTGGATTGGTTGCTTGCCTTCAACGCCGACGCTGACGCTGACAGGCTTCGTACGCGGGATGGGAAGGTTGGGCCTGCCGAACAGACTGTTCCAGCGCGCTTTCGTCTCGTCGTTATCCGTCTGTCTGATGTCGAATTGCAGTTGGTTCGCCTCGGCGCTCTGCCTTACATCTATCCCTTTGAGAGGGTATCCGTCCAGGTACAGGACGAGCTTGGAGTAATCATTGCCCGCTTCCTTGAGCAGCGCCTGAAGATTCTGGACAGTGACCTTGATGGTATTAAAAAGCGCGAGCTTGCCTTCCACCTTCGTGACCTTCAAGGCATTCGGGTCATTAGCGCCCGTGGCAGCCTGGCCGCCGTCAGTCCCAGTGGGCTGGCCTCCGCCCGGCGCAGTGGTCGTCGTGCCCCCGCCGCTCCCGCCGTTCGAATTGCCCGTCGCGGTGGAGACGTTGCCATTGCCGTTCCGATTGCCATTACCGTTGGCGTTTGCCACGACCGGGCGGTTGGCATTGCCGGTCTGTCCATTATTATTTTCGTTCTGCCCTTGGGCAATTGATAAACCCGCAAGGACGAGTCCGGCGGCCAGTAAAAAACTGAGCGCGCTCAAACTTGATGTCCCTGATTTGATGTTGTGAATATGCATGGGAGAGACTCCTTCTGGAATGTGCGTGTGGAGGGCCACAGTGGTTGCTTAAAGATCAGGCCGGATCGTATCTACGGCCTCGTTGATAAAGAGTGCGGATCATGCGTGCGGCGCAGGTATTCAAAAGCCGTAGACCAATCGTTCGCGGGTTATTCCCTTTCAAGTCTGTAGCGAGCCGATTTGATCCGGCACGGCCTGCTCCTTAAAATTTAGTTGCCGGGACAAATCGCCCTGCTTACTGTTTCTTCACTGGTATATGAAGTTTCGACGCAAAGCGTTTCAGAAAAACAGAAAGCCCGCCTCCTTAAGAAGAGTCGGGCTTCACCGCAAGGGTTCTAGTATTCCCTATTTGATGGTCACAAGCTCGGGTTCCATCTTCTCTTTGTAGTTCCCTTCGGCGAGCAGTTTTTCAGTTTCGCGCACGAAGGCTTCGACTATATCTTCGCCCGCCACTTTGCGCATCGGCACGCCGTTTTTGAAGATCATGCCGACGTTGCGGCCGAAGGTCACGCCCAGATCGGAATCGTGCGCTTCGCCCGGCCCGTTGACGGCGCAGCCCATGATCGACAGATGCAGCGGCTCTTCGATGTGCGCCAGACGGCGCTCGATCTCTGTCACGATCTCTACGAAGTTATCGACATCAAGCCGCCCGCAGGTCGGGCACGCGACGACCGTCACACCGCGCTTGCGAAGCTCTAAGGATTTCAGAATCTCCCACGCCACGCGCACCTCTTCAAAGGGCTCTGCGGCGAGCGAGACGCGTATCGTGTCGCCTATTCCCTCGTGAAGCAGCACGCCGAGACCAATCGCAGACTTGATCGTTCCCGCGAACGCCGTTCCAGCCTCCGTCACGCCCAGATGCAAAGGATAATCGACCTGCTCTGCCAACAATCTGTAGGCCGCCACTGTGCGATGCACGTCCGACGCTTTGAGCGAGATGATCGTGTCCGTAAAGCCTAAGTCTTCAAGGATGCGTATGTGTCGTTTGGCGGATTCGACCATCGCTTCGGGCGTGGCCGTGCCGTATTTCGCGAGCAGGTCTTTTTCGAGCGAGCCGCCGTTGACGCCTATACGAATCGGGACTTTTTGCGCCTGTGCGGCACGCACGACTTCACGCACGCGCTCAATCGCGCCGATGTTGCCCGGATTCAGACGCAGCTTGTCTATACCGGCTTCGAGCGCAAGGAGCGCCAGCTTGTAATGAAAATGAATGTCCGCGACGAGCGGCACATCCGGCACACGCCGTCTGATCTCTTTGAGGGCGATGGCCGCGTCCTTGTCGGGCACGGCGACGCGCACGATCTCGCAACCGGCGCGCATCATCTCTTCGATCTGCGCGACTGTTGCCTCGACATCGACCGTATCGGTCTTCGTCATAGACTGCACGGCGACGGGCGCGCCGCCGCCGATGATGATGTCCTTAACTTTTACCGCTTTAGACTTTCGCATATCAATCTGTTTGTTCCGGGTGTCGGGAATTAAAAGCTCACTCTACTGATTTCAAATCAAAGGACGAATCCCGGAACTATTTCTGCGTTGCGGGCGCGCTGGCCGGACTAGCGGTCGTCGCCGGAGACTGCTGTTGTTGAGGCTGCTGCTGCTCGCGCGGCGCGCCCCAGCGCGTATATTCTTTGTTGAGGTCGTTAAAGATCACGAGTCCCATCAGGAGCAGCAGCAGTACAAAGCCGACCTGCTGAATACGCTCGCGCACGGTCATCGAAAGCTTCAGACCGACCCAGCCGAGCACCGCCTCGACGAGCAGCAGAAAGATCGCGCCGCCGTCCAGCACAGGGATAGGTAAAAGATTAAAGACGCCGAGGCTCAAGCTCAGGAATGCAAGCATCGTAAAGAAGCCGCCCCAGCCGCCTATCGTCACGGCCTGCGAAGAGGCCCGCGCGATTCCTATCGGCCCGGAGACTGTGTCCTTGGCTGAACGCTTGCCTGTAAAGAATTGTCCGAGCGCTTTGCCCGTCAGACGCAGTATCTCTATGTTGGAACTGACGGCGTAGGAGGCCGCAGAGATTGGCCCAACGCGCTGCAAGGGCATCTCTTCATCCGGCAGGAAGCCTAAGCGCTCCTTGCCGTCCGAGAGCAGACGCGCTTTAGCCGTAATATCCTGATTCGCGCCGCCGCGTTCGACCGTCAAGCGTATCGGCTCGGCCTTGTGCTCGCGAATATATTGCGAGACCTGTTCGGCGCTCGTCACGCGTTCGCCTCCGACGGCGACGATGCGGTCTCCCGCTTTGAGTCCGGCCTCTTCGGCTGGCGTGCCCGGCTCGACCTGACGCACGATGACGGGCAGGTCGCCGTAGTCCGGCAGAAAGTCCAGCGTGCCGATAGTCTCGCCGCTCTCCGTCAGTTTGGTGGGCGTTAAGGTAAGCTGTTGACGCTCTCCGTTGCGCTCGATGACGACGGGGATGGGCTGGCCGGGCGAAAGCAGAGCATCGCCGCGTATGCGATCCCATGACGGATTCTCTACGCCGTTAAAAGAGATGATGCGGTCGCCGCGTTGCAGTCCGGCGATCTGCGCCGCGCCGTTGGGACGAATCTGGCTGACGACAGGCGCGGGCGTCACAGGAATGCCGAAGATCAATGCGCCGACGAACGGAATCGACAGCGCCGTCAGGATATTCATGATCGGGCCTGCGACGGCGACGGCGATCTTTTGCCAGCGCGGGCGCAGATTGAACTGCTCTTCGGGAGGAATGTCCGATGCGCCAGCGCCCTCTATGGGCGCATTCGATTCGTCGCCGCCGAGCTTGACGTAGCCGCCCAGCGGAATCAACGACAGGCGATAATCTGTCGTCCCGTACTTTCGCCCCCACAATCTTGGGCCAAAGCCGACGGAAAAAGTCTCGACGCGAATCTTCAGGAGTTTGGCGACGATAAAGTGTCCGAACTCGTGCAGGACGACAGCGCCGCCAAGGATAAAAATAAAGGCCAGGATACTGATTAGATAGCTCATCTGAACAAGACTCTCGTTTCTTCTCTAACTCTCTAAAGCCCTTTGCCACTCACGCGCGCACGGATTTAGAGTCGGCGACCCTCCGACAGGGTTGTATATGAGTTTACGCGGCATACGCGCTAAAGGCAAAGGTGCATAGGTGTCGTAAATCGATGAATGCCGATGACCACTTCGTAACTCTTTATCTCTCTACTTTACGGTCTCGCTCTAATTTCTGACCGCTTCCACCGCCCAGTCCTGCGCGAGCGCAGCGATGGCGGTCGCCGCCGCGACGCGCGCGCTTTTGTCAGACGCGAGCACGTCGTCCAGATTGCGTATCGCGGCGTTCGCATGAGCATCCATCACCGTCTCGATCACGCGCGGAATGTCCGTTAAGCGTATGCGCTCGTCTAAAAATGCGCTGACGGCCTCTTCGTTCGCGGCGTTCATCGCCGCCGCGAGCGTGCCGCCCTCTCTGAGCGCGCGATAGGCCAAAGCGATGCAGGGGAAACGCTCCGTGTCCGGCGCTTCGAAATGTAGAGCGGAGAGGCTCGCCAGATCGAGCGGAGGCAAATCCGTCGGATAGCGATCAGGGTAAGTCAATGCGTATTGAATCGCGTAACGCATGTCTGTGACGCCCATCTGCGCGATGACGGAGCCGTCGACCAGCTCGATCATCGAATGCACGACGGATTCAGGATGCACGAGGATACCTATACGGTCTGCCTCAAAGCCGAAGAGCCAGCGCGCTTCTATAACCTCCAGCCCCTTGTTCATCAGCGTCGCGCAATCGATAGTGATCTTTGCGCCCATGCTCCAGGTCGGATGGCGCATCGCATCGCTGACGGAAGCCGTCACCATCTCAGCCTTTTGCTTCGTACGAAAAGGCCCGCCCGAAGCCGTCAGCACAAGTCTGCGCACCTCTGTGCGATTGACGCCGCGCAGGCATTGATGCAGCGCGTTGTGCTCGGAATCAACGGGCAAAATCTCTGCGCCGGATTTTTGCGCCGCGCGCGTCATCAACTCGCCCGCCATCACCAAGGTCTCTTTGTTGGCAAGCGCCACGCGCTTTCCCGCTTCGAGCGCGCGAAGCGTGGGCACGAACCCGACCGCGCCGACCGTCGCGGAAACGACGCAATCGGCCTCCGCGTGTGTAGCGACCTCGACCAAACCCGCTTCACCGATGGCGATGCGCGGCGCTTGCTCTCCCAATCGATTGAGCCCCGCCAGCAGTTCTTCGGCGCATTCTTCCGTTTCGACGGAGACAAGCTCTGGTCTGTGGCGCGCGACCTGCTCCGTGAGCAAAGAAGTGTTTCGTCCAGCGCCGAGCGCGACGACGCGGAAGCTTTCGACGCCGAAGGACTCGACTACGCGCAAAGTATTGCGCCCGATTGAGCCGGTCGAGCCAAGGATAGCGATGCCTTTAGGATTCATTACAATCTTATGGTTCCGGCGGCGAAGGATCAGTCTCCTCCTGGCCTATCAAATCTACTGTCTGTCCCGCCTCGTTTTCGTATGTGGCCTCTGTCACGCGCCAGTTGCGTCCGGACCTGTACATCAAGACGACCGTGGCGTTAGTCGTGCGCTTCTGGCCAATCACTTTGATATATAGAGTCGCATCGCCGTTGTTATTCCGCGATTTGACGCTGCCCGTGACCAGTGAGCCGAAGTCTTTGACCTCGCCGATGTCCTGCTTCAAACGCTCGCTGTTGCGCAAAAAGGTCTTCGCCGTCTTCGCCGCATCGCTCTGCGAGACGGAGTAGAAGACGATCCCGATAATCGCGCCGGCGAAAAGCACTACGAGCAGGACGAGCGCCGCCAATACGCTCAGGATGATGACAAGAGGTCTCTTTGACATCACAGATGGCCTCGCTTTCGACAGTCACGGTCTTTACTTTAAAGACGAATGCTCATTGAAAGTAGAAGCGTCCGAAATAGTAGATGACCGGCGCATTGAAGAGCAAGCTATCCAGACGATCCAGCAAGCCTCCGTGTCCCGGAAGAATCTGCGCAGCGTCTTTCGCGCCCGCACTACGTTTGAGCGCGCTCTCCGTCAAATCCCCTAGCACGCCCAACACATTCATCAACGCCGCGAGGGCGAGCGCCCACTTCAAAGGCAGCTCGCGAAAGAACCAGTAGTGGGCCAACACGGCCATCAACAAACTCGCGATCATCCCGCCGACCGCGCCCTCCCACGTCTTGCCGGGGCTGATCTTCGGCGCAAGCTTATGACGACCCAAGGCCCTTCCCGTGTAATAAGCCCCTGTGTCCGAGCCCATGATGACGAGGAAGAAAAAAGAGAGTAAGTGGGCAGCAAGCGGCTGCGGAAATCCCGTGCGCACGGCGACCAGATGACCGCCGAGCAGCACAACATACAACACGCCGAGCAGCGTCACGCCCGCCGCGCCGATCATCTTATCGAAGGGCGCGCCCTTCAACATTTCCAACGCCAACACGCTTATCGTCAGCGCGACGAGCGTCACAACCAACAGGAACGCAGCCGTCGCCGGAGCGTCAAAGTAAAAGAGCGTAAACAGCGCCGCCGCTCCAAGAAAACCGACGGAGGCATTGGCCTTCATTCCCTTTTTGCCTGAAAGCACCCAGAACTCAAACAGGCCCAGCACCATCGCCGCGAGCGCCAGAGCCACGAACAGCAATGCCAGCCAATCAATCAAAATTGATGCGATCAGTATGGGAAGAACGATCAGCGCGGTGATGATACGAGACATTTGGTTAGTGACAAGTGACGAGTGACAAGTTAAAAGCCTAAGTCCAGGCTCGTCACTTGTCACTCATCACTGTTTTACTTTGCATTGGCGACTAATTTGAGCCCGCCGAAGCGGCGGTCGCGGCGTTGAAAATCGACGACGGCTTCCAATAGATGAACGCGACGAAAATCCGGCCACAGTGTTTCGGTCACATAAATTTCGCTATAGGCTGTTTGCCACAACAGAAAATTGGAGAGACGCAGCTCGCCGCTCGTGCGCACCAGCAGATCAAGCTCCGGCAGCCCTTCAGTGTAAAGCTCGGCGGAGATTCTCTCTTCCGTCAACTCGTCTGGCCCAAGCCCTTCAGCCGCGAGGCGCGCCATAGCCCTGCGACAGGCATCGACGATCTCCGCGCGGCCTCCGTAATTCAAAGCGACGTTCAAGACCATGCCGGTATTCCCAGCCGTCTTCTCCGTCGCGCGGCTGATCTCGCGCTGCACATTCAACGCCAGTCCACTGATGCGCCCGATGGCCTGAAAGCGTATGTTCTGGCGGCCAATCTCATCCAGCTCAAGCCGCAGGTAACGGCGCAGCATGCGCATCAGGGCATCTACTTCCAGACGCGGCCGCTTCCAATTCTCTGTCGAGAAAGCGTAGAGGGTCAGCGCACCTAATCCTAAGCGCGCGCCAGTATCGACGGCAGAGCGCACGGCTTCGACACCGGCGCGATGGCCTGCGATGCGCGGCTGCCCGCGCCCGGCGGCCCAGCGGCCGTTGCCGTCCATGATGATCGCGACGTGGCGCGGCAGGCGCTCCCAATCAATCGCCGCCAGCAACAGCTCGTCGCGCGTCCCACGCTCTACGACTTCGGAGAAATCCGCGAGCATTCAATTCCTTCCATAAGGTTCAAGCCTGATTAAAACTAGATGACGCCGCCCTAAACGAATAGTCAACTCAGTCTGAACAACCTTCGCTACCAGCGAGTCGTGAGCGCGCCGTCGACACTGAACGCCGCACATTCTTACTTCTACGGCGACCTATGTCAATCATATTGCACGCTGACCGCTTATCAGTTTTGAGGAGCCATCAGCCACTTGAACATTCTCAAGCGTGGCGGCGGCAAGTGCTCTCTCACAAATCGAGTTGTCAGTTTCAACTGCCTGGTGACTTTCTGCCAATAGTATGAACCGATGCGCG
>DATLMN010000219.1:0-10799 GCA_035537255.1 Pyrinomonadaceae bacterium
CAGGCGCGAGGGCATGATACGCCAGCTCAAACTGGCCCCGTACCTCGAACGCATCGCCGGGACGAAGGTGTTATAAAACAGTTTTCAGTAATCAGTAGTCAGTAATCAGCTTTCAGCAATCAGTTATCAGTCATCCGTGCTTACAAAGTCGGTAACCAGTTTTTAGCTGATGACTGATTACTGACTACTGAAAACTTCTTTACAACACCTTCGTCCCGGCGATGCGTTCGAGGTACGGGGCCAGTTTGAGCTGGCGTATCATGCCCTCGCGCCTGCGGGCGACGACGGCCAGTTCGAGCGCGACACGCTCGCGCACGCTGCGGCTGCGCGCGGGCGCGGCCAGCTTATCAACCACGCGGCGCAGACATTCGCTGATGCTAGAGATATACGTATTGACGCCGGGCTGAACATTCATGCGAACCGTTCCTTGAGCATACTCTAGCTGCTGCGCCGCCGGATCAAGAAAAGAGAAATCGTCCGCCAGCTCAATTCTTGCGGCGCGGAACATGGCTGTGAAATCCGCTCCGAAACTCTTCGCAGCGCGCTCTACGCCCGCGATCAAATCTCCGCTCAAACGCAACAGATCAGGCCAGGCAATCTCCGTCGGCTCGACGCTTTCGCCATCTTCTTCGAGGGCTTGGGGCGTGTTGCTTGTCTCGGAAGTTGAAAAGCCGGCGCGCTCTTCGCCTGCCGCATCTTCTTCGTTCGTGTTCTCGTAAACGTTGATGCGTCCGCCGGGCTCTTGAGCGCGCACCATCAGGCGCTGGTATGCCGCATCGCCTTCGGCTTCGCGCCCGGAGGCACGATTGATTTCGCGCACGCGCGGAATTGTGCCACCGCCGTCCAGAAAAACCTCCGCCTCGTATTCCTGCATCTCTATGCGCACCCGACCGACGAAGTCGCGCGCGCGTAAATATCTAAGCAGCGCCGCCAGATTTACGTACGCCGTATCCAGATGTTCATGGATCGGGCGCATCTTTTTATCGTCCACTTGCATGAGTCCCGCGCCCACATCAGATTCCCCGGGCTTCTCTCTGAGCGCTTAAATCCGAGCGGAAGTTTTGGGCCGGAGTCTAGCAGAGCGCCTTCGAGACCGTCAACGAACTCTAAATGACAGAGAGAGAATTAACAGGGATGGACAGGATAAACAAGATAAAAGCAAAGCTAAGGCAAATAGCTTTGAGATTTCAAATTTTAGAATTAAAGCACGAATGCTCTCTTCCTGTTTTTTATCCTGACAATCTCTGTCCATCCTGTTTGAATCCACCTTAATTATCCAGACGGTTCGATATTGTCGGGCCAATTTTTTATTGTTGCAATCCTCTCGTCTTCCGTGACAAACTCCGCCGCAGGCGCGCGCCCGCTAGAGACATTAACTTTACGGCTCTGCGCCACGGTTTCGATTTCCACCTTCAAGCACTAAGCGGAGAGATCAGTGATCGAAGTCACCGACATCGTCAAGCGATACGGCTCAAATACCGTTCTCAATCACGCCACGTTCCAGATACAGGAAGGACAATTGACGACCATCCTTGGCCCTTCGGGTTGCGGCAAGTCTACTATGCTGCGCTGTATGAACCGCCTGGAGCGTTTCGATCATGGCCGATTGAAGATCGGCGAAGTTGAAGTCCTCGGCACGGAAGACCGTAAGCTCTCCGCCGCCGAAGAAAAAGAGTTAACAAGACGACTTCGCCAGCGCGTCGGCATCGTCTTTCAAAACTTTAATCTCTTCCCGCATCTGACGGCGCTCGGCAACTCGACGGAAGCGCCGATGACCGTCAAGGGCTTGGGCCGCAGAGAGGCGGAAGAAGTGGCGCGCCATTACCTGCACAAGGTCGGCTTATCCGATAAGGAAGATCATTACCCTGCGCAGCTCTCCGGCGGTCAGCAGCAGCGCGTGGCGATTGCGCGCGCTCTGGCGATGGAGCCAGATGTCATTCTCTTTGACGAGCCGACCTCTGCGCTTGATCCGCAATTGATCAAAGAGGTCGGTCGCATGCTCAGAGCCCTGGATGATCTGGGCAAGACGCTCGTCGTCGTCTCGCACGATATGAATTTCGCGCGCTCGATCTCCGATCAGGTGATCTATTTCGAGGGCGGTCATGCCGTTGAGGCGGGCACGGCGCAGGAAGTCTTCGGCAATCCGCAGAAGCCCGAGACGCGCGCCTTTATGCAGAGCTTTCAGGAAGACGAACCCACGGGCGAGCAAAATGTTGAAGCGGCAAGCACGATTGCCGATGAAAAACTGGACGCGATAAAGGGTACGCGCGGCACTCTCGGACAGGAAGAATGATTGATTATATGAGCTTGAGCCTCAAACGTCTGCGACGCTCCTTCGCGGCGCTCCTTCTATTTTTGATGCTGCCCGCAGCTGTCTCTGCCCAATCGTCGCTTCAGCGTGTGCGCCAGAACGGGATATTGCGTATCGGTACGGATGCCACGTACCCGCCGCTTGAATACGTCGAAAACGGTCAATTCGCAGGCTTCGAGATTGATCTCGCCAACGCCGTCGCACGCGAGTTAGGAGTTCGCGCTGAATTTATCAACGCGAGTTTCGACGGCATCTTTCCCGCCTTACAAAACGGCTCGTTCGACGCTGTCGTGTCGTCCGTCACGATCACGCCTGAGAGAAGCGCCTCGATGCTCTTCTCCGATCCCTATTATGATTCTGGACAGTTGATCGCCGTGCGGCAGGGCACGCAGGGCATCACGACACCGGAAGGGCTGGCAGGCAAGAAGGTCGGCGTGCAGATTAACACGACGGCGCAGATTGATCTTGAAAAGAGAGCGGGCGTCCAGGTAGCCGTTTACAACACGATTGACCTCGCGCTGCTGGACCTCAAGAACGGACGTATTGATGCCGTGGTCGGCGATGCGCCAGTCCTGCGATTTATGATTCGCCAGAGCTTTCGAGAGCTACAGACAGTGGGCCGTCGCTTTACGGATGAGAAGTTCGGCATCGCATTCGCGCAGTCGAGCGAAGACTTGCGCCGCGCCACGAATGCAGCGCTCTGGCGCATACAGGACAGCGGCGAATACGACCGCATCCATGAAAAATGGTTTGGCGAGGCGGCAGAGCGGACAGCCGATCAGGAGGCAAGCGGTGCGCGGCGTGCAGTCTTTGATACAAGCCTCTTGCGCAAGATCTGGACACTGTTTCTCAAGGGCGTGTGGTTGACGGCGAAGCTCGCTTTTCTGAGCCTGTTTCTGGGTTTGCCCATCGGACTGCTCTTGAGCCTCGCGCGCGTGCAGTCGTCGCGCCTTTTGTCCGCTCCCGCAGCCGTCTATGTCGAAGTGATTCGCGGCACGCCGCTTCTAGTGCAGATACTCTTCATATACTTTGTGCTGCCGCTGTTCGGCATCCACCTGCCCGCTTTCACGAGCGGCGTGATCGCGCTGACCATCAACAGCGCGGCTTATATCTCGGAGATTTTTCGCGCGGGCATTCTTTCGATTGACGCCGGACAGATGGAGGCTGCGCGCTCGCTCGGCATGAGCTATGCGCAGGCGATGCGGCGCATCATCCTGCCGCAGACTTTTCGCCGCGTCGTTCCTCCCCTGACCAACGAAGGCATCGCGCTCTTGAAAGACTCTTCGCTCGTCTCCGTCATCGGCCTGACGGAGTTGGCGCGCACAGGGCAGGAACTGGCGAGCCGCTACGCCGCGCCGCTCACCATCTGGCCCATCGTCGCGCTCTTCTACCTGCTGCTAACGTTTCCGCTGACGCGCGTCGCAGAATACTTGGAAAGACGCTGGCGACCGATCACACGCGCCTGAAGAGATCGGAACAGAAATAAATTTCTGCGACACAGAAAAAAGCTTCTGAGATAGCGGCTGCATCCTTTAGAAAAGATGCGCAAAAAATTAAGATCGCCTGCGGGCCTCCCAAAACCCGCAGGCGATCTCTGCCCCCGCCCGTGCATAAAAAAGCATCAGTGTGAGGACATTAACAGCTCCTCTCTCGGTGAGGAATACCTTTCAAACATCCCCAGCAACAAACAGACAGCTTGGCCCGAACCACCCTGCCCCGGCTCTCGACGCAGACCAGACGACGCCGAGACGTGGCCTGATGGTTCGGTCAAAGTTGTTTGTTTGAGCATGGCCCCCCACAGGAGATGTCAAAAGGTAGAGCAATATCGGAAGCCCCTCTTGCCCCCGATAAAGCCGGAGCAGCTGTTAAAGCAGTGAGGTTGCTTTTTTCAAAGAGATGCATTCGACAGGGTGAGGCTTAACGCTGCATCAACTTCTCTCTGTGCTGTTGAATGAATCTCGAAACCAAAGGACGCGAGGATCAATGAGCAATGAACGCTGCGTAGAGTATTCCGGTTTTAGTGATGCGTCAACAACAATTTATTGGCGAAAACGCGGATTTATTGGCCGATTTGAGGATTTTCTACATCAAAGCGATTTTTCTAACTTCGCCGGGCCAAAATATGACCGCCCGCCGATCATCATCGACTAACGGGTGGTTCGATTGATTCAATATTGATTGAAAGCAACTTCGTCAAGGTGCGCGCAGCAGGATAACATCCCAGGCCCAACGTCCCGCCTTTGCTCCCTTCGCATCGTCAACTTTCGCCCGATACCAGAACTTATTTCCATTCGCGTCTACTTTCTTTGACTCTTTGAAATCAAAGTGCAGCCGCACCACATCGAGCGCAGCCAAGGTGTGTAGCTCGTCCGCTTCGGAAATACCATTGTGATTGGTATCCTGCCACAGTCGTAAACGAGAGAAGATGGCGTCTGCTTTATCTATCACTCCGTCACTGTTACCGCCCTTCTCCGGCACATCATATTCAGCCAGCGCGAGAAAACCGTTGGGTGTCGCTGATTTTGATAGCTGTGACTGCGGCTTCGGATTAAGAGAAACGGGCTGCGACGAATCCGTGGATAAAAAATTTGCCAGCAGAAAGCTTGCTGGCAAATCGTCTGACGGGGTTATCATGGGCCATTTGCGCCACGATAAGTCTTGGCTTCTAAGGCCGCTTGAATCGCTTGGGCTTGGTTCTGGCTGGCAACGATTCAGACTCGACTTTGCGCCCGGCGTATGTGGGAGTGCCACTCCATCAGTCCCCGCGAATCCTGTCCCGTCTCCGAAGCTTAATGCCTGAAGGACAAGAACCAGTTTTGTCGCATCGGGCCTGTTATCCCTCTGCTGTGCACGCTCCCAACTTTCCACCAAACTATCAGAGAGTTTATAAACGAAAGTCTCACCCGGATTGAGCGGAACATCTTCGGGTCGTGACTTAAACCTCACCGGCCCCAAAGCGATGCTCCCGTACTGGACTGGAAATCCCCTCTCGACGCCCTCCAAGCCTCTTACTCCGGTAAGTATGAGCATTTTCAGAAAGTAGATGGGCTTCTCTCCAGTGTTAGTGATCTCAAGCTCCAAGTCACGCGGCCACTTCTCGTTGCTCAAATCCTTGACCGCTTTCTCCTTCTCCTTCTTGATCTTGACTTTGATCGGCAGGTGCTTCGGCAGCTTGTCAATGAACTCTCTTTCGCTTGCTTGCGCACGAGCAGGCGAGAGTGTTCCGCTTATCAAGTAAACGCAAGCCATAAAGATGAGTGAGAGGAACACGACCGTAGCAACAACGCTGGAACTCTTTTCCGAGTGATGCATGATGAGGGCCTCCTTAGTGACGCATGGGTGAGAACACGAGGTTAATCGCAATCGGCTTTTGCGAGATGCTGGCAGAGTATCCGCGATGGACAGGAGAGTCAAGAAATCTTTATTACCTGATAAGAACCTTTGATTTACTCACCCTCCTTTTTCCGTGCCCTTGCGGCCAAAGCGCGCGCGATATTGCGTGGGAGTCATGCCGTAGCTTTGTTTGAAATCGCGCACGAAGTGGCTTTCGTCTTTGAGTCCGATACGGTTCATGATCTCTTTGCCGCTCAGGAAAGTGCTCTCCAAAAGTCGTCGTGCCTCCTCCATCCTTTGCGCTTTCTGATATTGCATGACGGACATGCCCATTTCCGCTTTGAACAGGTAGCGCAGGTGTGCAGGCGAAAGATTGACGGCGCGTGCGATCTCGCCGGGGGTCAGCCTCCGGCTCAAATCCTCTGCGATCAGGCGCAAGACCTTTTGCACTCGCGGATCCATAGTTTGCGCTCTGCTTCTCTCTCTCTGTCCCCTTCAGGTTCTTCCGGCCAGTTTCAGCACGGACTCGACAATCGCATAGATGTTCTCTGTCTTTTTCAAAAAAAGGTCGGCGCCAGTGCTGCGCGCCACACGGCCCATCTCCGTGGTCGAGAGCACTATGATGGGCGTGTATCGCCTGTGAATAAGCTTGCGCGCAACGCGCACGAGTTCGATGCCGCTGACTTCCGGCAGCTCGCTGTCCAGCAGAAGCAGATCGTATTCCGTGTCGCTCTCAATCTTTTCGCGCGCCTTAACTCCGTCCGGACAGGCGTCCACGCGCCAGCCCTCGTCTTCGAGCATCTCCGTCACGTTAAGCATTAAGACTGTGTTGGCTTCGGCATAAAGGATGGTGAGAGGCGGCATATAAACTGTCATCCATAGTGAGAATAAAACGACAGCGCGATCAGCTTAGAGCGCTCAAGGGTCTCTGCGTAGAGAACCTTGAGCGCACCGTATCTGGAATTATAAACGCGACAGGGAAAATCGCGCGCCGTGGATGTGCCATTGCAGAAATCGGGCCACAAGGCTCAAGCACGTTTGAGCGCGCTTTTTGAGCACGGAGGAGTGGCCGTGGGAGAGTATTTTACCCGCGCGTCAAGGCCGCTATCGCTGTAACTTGGTGATGATGCTTCGCTTCCTACGTTGCGCCGGTTTTTTTGCGTAGAGCAAATCTTTATGCCGTCCCTGAAGCATGGAGCTGAGCCGCTGGTGTGTGATGCCTAAGAGTCGCGCGGCACGCGTCACACTGCCCCTGCCATTTTCGAGCGCGAGCTTGATCAGGCTAGCCTCATAACGCAGGACTTCTTCCTCAATCGAACAGCCGGCCCAGGCCTCGTCCAGCGTAGCCCTTTGCGTCCGCCTGGTCGCCAGAATCTCCACGGCCTGGCGTGTAATCTCCGCTCCGTCGGCGGCCGTCAGGACTGTGCGCTCGATCAGCGAGCGCAACTCGCGCACGTTGCCCTTGAGCGGCAACTGGCGCATCGCCTCGACGGCTTCGGGCGTAAACCTCACGCGACGTTTATGACGCGTCAGGTATTCCTGTATGAAGCTGGCGGCGAGCGCCGGAATATCGTCTGCTCTCTCACGAAGCGGCGGAATCTCCAGATGAAAAGTGTTAAGCCTCCAAAGGAGATCATCGCGAAACTGGCGGAGTGCGACCTGCTCCTTAAGATTGCGGTTGGTCGCCGCAATGATTCGCACATCTACCCTTTCGGGTTCGTCCGCGCCGATGGCATGAACTTCACCGCTTTCGATCAGGCGCATGAGCTTACCCTGATTGGCAAAGCTCAATTCGGCGACCTCGTCTAGAAACAGCGTTCCGCTCACGGCCTGCCGGACAGCGCCAGCATGATCCTGCACGGCGTTGGTAAAGCTGCCCTTCCTGTGTCCGAAGAGGAGGGATTCGATCAGCGTCTCGGAGAGCGCTCCGCAATTGATCGGCACAAACTTGCCGGGGCGACCGCTCCACTCATGAATCGAGCGCGCGAGCAGCTCTTTGCCCGTGCCCGTCTCGCCCGTAATCAACACAGCGCCGCTCGTCCCTGCCACTCTGTGCGCCTGCCGCAGCACCTCGCCCATACGCTCGTCTGCATAAATAAAGTTGGGCGCGGCAAATTCAGAGACTTCCCTGCGGCCAGCCTCCAAGACACGCCGCGCGCACGCACGAAGTCTGGCCAGCGTCTCCTGCTGCTGCGACTTTTCAAGAAGTTGATCGGCACGCCTATAGAAATCCGTCACCTCTTCGGCAGTGAGTTGTCCCGCCAACTCCTCTATCATCGTCACCGCAGCCACGCCAGCGCCCTCGACATCCCCCGCCCGCTCTGCCACATCCTGTGCGCGCACCAGCGTCAAACGCGCCTCCTCAAACCGCCCGAGACGCGCCAGTGCCACCCCCTGCGTCGTCAAAGCCTCCGCCAGCAGCGACTGCTCATCGCCCTTCTCAAGCGTCCGCACAGCCGCCCGCACAACCTTCTCCGCATCAGCATTACGCCCCTGCGCGAGAAGCACACGAGACCTCGTCTCATCCACCTGCGCGGTATGAACACTGTCCTTCAGGCTGGTGAAGAGCAATCGTGCGCGATCCAAATGTTCGTGAGCTTCCGGGAAATTTCCTTTGATAAAGAATAAAAAGCCCAGATTATTCTCAACCGCCGCCCTGTAACGCGTCAGCCCGGCTTCGTCAAAGTGGTAACTTGCGGCCGTGTATTCGACAAGAGCGCGATCTATATAATCGCCGCGTTGTTCCAGTGTGCCTAGATTTCTCAGCACAAGAGCAAGTTCATAGTGGAACCTGCCTTTTGATGCGTGGCTTTTGCTTTCCTCGAATAGAGGGCTGGCTGTGGTCAAAAACTGTAGGGCTTCGTTGTAATGAACTAAGGATATTTCAACTACCGCACAATTCAATAGCGCCCTTGCCCTTTGATCAATGTTTTTGTCTGTAAGTTTGTTGAGTGCCTGTTGCAGCGTCACACGCGCTTCATCGAAAGCGCCTTCGCGCCAATAACAAATTGCAAGGTCAATATATGCATCGGCTACTTTCTCTGTCTCTTGCAGAGTCTCAAAAATAGTGGTGCTTTCACTGATTAAATCCTTGGCTATTTCCTGTGCGCCCTCAATCTGCCTGGCACTGCCAATCCACCCTGATAGAGACCCGGCTCGCAACAAAACTGTCGCAGCCGTTAATTGGTCAAGTCCCTCAAGTTGCGGTCTCTCACCGACACGCTGCCATAACTCCCCCATGGCGGTTCGGGCGGCCTCGTAATTGCCAGCCTCTTCCAACTCTTTTGCGAATTGGCAGCGAAGGCCCGCGCGTTCAGCATAGGTCAGTTCTAAATCGTCTATCTTTTGAAGCATTTGAACGGCTAAATTCATGTGAGGCTTTCCTTTCTAATGTATTGCAAATTAAATTGCCTAATGTGTTTCAGCTTGATACAGTGTTATTCTGCACCCGTAAGGATCTAGCAATCCAGCATTGAATATTAACCCCTGTAAATGCGCTTCATAGGAGAGAGATTGTGAAAAACGTTAGACAATTTTGCATCGCGGTCGTGTTTACCATCGGATTGACCATTCCTGTTTTCGCAGGCGAAATACAACTGCCGGGCGAAAACGCGTCGGTTAAACCGCAAACTCCAGGCACAACTGCTGCGGGCGAAATATCCTTCCCCGGCGCGACAGCCGATCCGTTGACGGAGATGGCATTGGGCTTTTTGCTGAACGTGTCGTCACTACTCTAAGTAGATCGCTCAATCCAAATAATAGCAAGTCGGTCGTGATTCCGTCACGGGCGGTCTGGTATAAGTGTGTGCAATAGAATCGCCGGGGAGATGCGCTATGGCCAGTTGAGGAGATGTTCATAGCCGGGGCAGATTAACCGTTTCGGATTGCGAAAAGCAACCTAAATTTATCAGGGGTCGTGAATTAAATGCTGTAGGTAGAATTTTTGCCCTCGCCTTGTGCCCTTCTTATCTGACCTTAATTCCTTGCCGGTTATTGGTATCGGCTATAATCTGCCGCCAGCGGAGGAACAGCTTATGAGTGTGAATGCCTTGCCCGTTATTGTCGGCGCGCTGTGTGTGATGGCTATTGCGTACAGGTACTACTCTGCGTTTATCGCGGCGAAGGTCTTAGCGCTGGATGATACGCGCCCTGTACCGTCGAAGACGATGTACGACGGGCATAATTATTATCCGACGAATAAATGGGTGCTCTTTGGTCATCACTTCGCGGCGATCTCCGGAGCAGGGCCGCTGGTCGGGCCTGTGCTGGCGGCGCAGTTCGGATTTTTGCCGGGGCTTCTGTGGTTGGTGATCGGCGTGTGTCTGGGCGGAGCTGTTCATGATTTTATGATTCTAGCGGCGAGCGTACGGCGTCGCGGGAAATCTCTGGCGGAGATTGCGCGAACCGAAATTAGCCCGCTCTCCGGATTGGTCGCGGGCATCGCAATCCTTTTTATAGTCGTGATCGCGCTCGCGGGACTCGGCCTCGTCGTCGTCAACGCCTTGGCGGAATCTCCCTGGGGAACATTTACGGTCGGGTTTACGATTCCTCTGGCGCTTTTGATGGGCCTCTACATGTATCGCTTCCGCAAAGGTCGTATCGCGGAGGCGAGCGCCATCGGCGTCTTAGGCTTGCTGTTTGCCGTATGGCTCGGCGGGCGCATAGCGGAATCTTCCTGGGCAGAGAGTTTTACTTTTTCGCGTAATACGATCATTTTGCTGATGGCCGCTTACGGATTCATAGCCTCTGTGCTTCCGGTGTGGATGCTCCTTTGCCCGCGCGATTATCTTTCGTCTTATCTGAAGATCGGCACGATAGCTTTCCTGATCATAGGCGTCATAGTCGTCGCGCCGAACTTGAACATGCCTGCGTTTACGCCTTTCGTCGCGGGCGGCGGGCCTGTCATTCCGGGCAAAGTTTATCCGTTCGTCTTTATCACGATTGCGTGCGGCGCGATCAGCGGTTTTCACGCGCTGATCTCTTCTGGCACGACGCCGAAGATGATCAGCAAGGAAACAGACGCGCGCATGATCGGTTACGGCGGGATGTTGATGGAGGGCGTGGTCGGTGTCGTCGCGCTGATTGCGGCCACGTCGCTTTTCCCCGGCGATTATTTCGCGATCAATACGGCGCAGAAGACCGAAGCCCAAAAGGC
>DATLMN010000220.1:0-6590 GCA_035537255.1 Pyrinomonadaceae bacterium
CAGGCGCGAGGGCATGATACGCCAGCTCAAACTGGCCCCGTACCTCGAACGCATCGCCGGGACGAAGGTGTTATAAAACAGTTTTCAGTAATCAGTAATCAGTTTTCAGTTAAAACGGGCTGGCAAATCACGGATCACAAATGACCGTCAACTGAACACTGATTATTGAGAACTGAAAACTAAAAACTGAAAACTATTCTTATGCTTAAATGGAGCGCATTCTGGACAACGTTTGGCTTGCTGGTTGTGGCCGAGATGGGCGATAAGACGCAATTGGCGGCGATCACTCTGGCTGCTCAAACGCGTTCGCCCGTCTCTGTGTTTCTGGGCGCGGCGCTGGCGCTCTCGCTCGTCTCGCTGCTGGGTGTGGCGCTCGGCGCGCTCTTGGGCCAATACCTGCCGACAGAGCTTTTACACAAGGCGGCGGCCATTGCTTTTATCATTATCGGCGTGCTTATGCTCTGGGGAAAAATGTAAGAAAGGAGAAAGGTAAAGGGAAAAAGTCCGGCCACATAATCAGATTTAAAAGCGATGCTGTTGGCCCACGCTCTTGCTCTTTACTTTTCACTTTTGAATTAATCATGTATCCATTCAGAAATATTCTGTTTCCGACCGATTTTACTCTGCATGCGCGCGCGGCCTTGAAGTACGCGGCCGCCTTTGCGCGCGAGGGCGGCGGCCGCATCGTCCTCTTCAGCGTCCAGAGCGGGACTGTTCCGGCGAATCTTTTGACGCTGCCGGATCGCGTCTTCGAGGACACGGACAAGCGCTGGCTACAGCAACTGCGCACGGATGTCAGGGAGCTGCTGACAGACCCTATGCTGGACGGCCTTGAGGTCGAGCCGGTCATCATCGAAGGCGAGCCCGCGCCGATGATCGCGCAGGCCGTACACGACTTCGACATCGATCTGGTCACGATTGTCACGCACGGGCGCAAAGGCTTATCACGCGCGCTGTGGGGATCGACAGCCGAAGAGATCATCGCCGAAGCGCCCTGCCCCGTGTTGACGATCAGACCGCCGCAGCGTGATTTCGTCGAACACAGAAGCTCTCATACGGAGATCAGGCTCAACCGCGTTCTCCTGGCGACAAACTTCCGACTGTCGTCCAACGTGGCCGCGCAGGTCGCAGCAGAACTTGCCGGGCGCACCGGCGCAGAGCTTCACGTCGTCTACGTGATAGGCGATTACATGGATCAGATGGCGGAGTTTTTCCCGGACAGCGGCGGGCCGCCGCTCTCGCGCCTGCGCGAGTATGTAGAGGAACGAATGGCTGCGTTTGCGCGCGAGACAGGGGCGCGCGCCATCCACACTCACGTCCGCGAGGGACGGCCTTATGCTGAGGTCGTAGGGCTGGCGACGGAGAGGGATGTGGATTTGATCGTCGCGGGGACGAGCGTTCACGCTTCACTCTTCGGCGGCGCTCCTGTGCTCGGCCCAGACATCGAGCGCGTCGTCCGCAACGCGCCCTGCCCTGTGCTCTGTGTGCCTTCCGGCAGAGTCGTCACACCCGTCCCGTCCCTCGTCACAGAACCTATTCCGCAAATGCAATGATGAATAAAAAGTGAAGAGTGACAGGCTTGAGTTTCTAGCCTGTCACTCTTCACTTTTTACTTTTCACTCGTCGTTTATTACTGCGGTTGACTTTCCATCGGGAGCGAGGCGCGTCGCCATGCTTCTGTGCCGCCGAGCAGGGCCGCGACGTTCTGTATACCGACATCCTTGAGGTCTAGCGCCGCACGGGCGCTTGAATGTTCGTTGGGTCAAGAACAGTAGAAGACAATTGTTTTATCGCGCGGCAACTCGTCCTTGCGTGCGACGATCTCCGTCTCCGGTATGCTGAGCGCTCCCTTGATGTGGCCCAGCTTGTAAGCTTCAACGGAACGCACGTCGACGACGACAGCCGTGCCCTTTTCCAGAGCGTCGCGCAACTCCGCCGTAGTGATACGACGTACGCCGTCGCCCGGCATAGAAGTGCTCGGCGCAGCGGGCGCTGAAGTGCTTGGCGTATTGCTGCTACTGCCTGTGCGCGCCGTGCTTCCACTTCCATCCCTTGAGTTACATGCCGTCAGACCGAGCGCTGCGAGAAGCATTGCCGTCGACAACAAAACGTAAAGACGCATTCAACTGACCTCCAACAAATAGTTCTTCCGGCCCAAACGGTTGCACATTAAACTTAATGCGCGCCGCCCCTTCGTCCTATTTATCTTTGGGCTTGGGCGGATCGCCAGACTCGACAGCGAAGCCCGCGCGAACCCACGCATCATAACCGCCAAGCAGAGCCGCCGCCGTTTCAATCCCTCGCTCTCTAATGTCGCGCGCCGCACGGGCGCTCGTGTGCTCCGACGGTCAAGAGCAATAGGTGATAATCATCTTATCGCGCGGCAGCTCTTTGGTGCGCGCGGCGACATCCGGCATCCAGAGCGCGCCCTGTATGTGGCCTATCCTGTAAGAGCTTTCGCTGCGCACGTCGACGATGATCGCTTTGCCCTTCTGGAAGGCGTCATGTGCTTCTGCGACACTGATGCGCGGCGCGCCGTCCTCCGGCACAGTTTGCGCGGGAGGCGTCGGGGCTTTCTGCTCAGGCTTTTTCGCAGAGCCTCCGCCGCCGCTACCGCCCTGACCGGCGAAGCCCGTGGTTAAGATCAGCAGCCCGAGCACTATGGCCGTCAATAGCGAGGTTAGAAAACGCATAAGAGCCTTGAGCCTCCAATATGTATAGAGGGGGAATAGACTAAACGGAAGTGTCCGCCAACCCAGAGGATGCTCAAACATCCCTCTTAATAGTTCTAACATTTTCTCGCGCACACGACAACAACGAAGGGATGAGGGATGAGGGATGAGGGATGAAAAGCAAGGATGAAGGCGGAAGGCGGCAACGATGAAAGGAATGCTGATTCAACTTGAATGCTTTCTTATTCATCCCTCACGCTGCCGCCCTCATCCCTTCATTGACATGCCTTCGCGCGCGCGCCTATGCTCTCAGGCGGGTCTTAAAGTTTTGTTCCCCGCTTTGGCTCGCAGCGCGCTTGGGCGCGAACGGTTGCGCCTCCCCTCACGCTGCCGGTCTTCAAGAAACTTACCCTGGAAAGGCTCGCGAGGGTTTTCTCTATGTCGCAGCCGACCTATCTTTCGTCCGGTGACCGTGTCGCCGTCGTGGGCGCTGGGCCTGCGGGCTCGTTCTTCGCCATCGAGCTGCTGCGCCGCGCACGCTCGCTCGGCATACAGCTTAGCGCAGACATCTACGACGGCAAGAATTTTGCCAGAAAGGGCGCGCCCGGCTGCAACATGTGCGCGGGGGCCCTCGGTCATAAGCTCATACAGGAAATCGAGCGTTCCACCACCACCATCCCGCGCGAAGTCATACACTACGAGATCGAAGGCTACGCCGTTCATTATCAGGACTCCTACGCGCGTCTTTCTAACGATCCGACGAAAAAGATTTACGGCGTGTACAGAGGCGCTGGGCCCATCAGCACGGAAAATCCTGACGGCGCGCGCAGCTTCGATCAATTCCTTCTCGAACAGGCAACGAAACTTGGCGCGCGTCACATCCCGCAAAACGTCCACGATATAGATGTGCCAGCCACGCTTGAGCACCTGCCTGCGCTTCGCTTCGCAGACGACTCGCGCGTCGAGTACGACCTGGTCGTCGGTGCGTTCGGCGTTAATTCACAGTTGGCCCAACGCCTGCTTTACGGTTACGAGCCGCCACCGACCTGGAAGACCTGCGTCATAGAGGCGCGCGTCTCTCGCGAGTTTCAGAGCGAGAAGCTAGGCAACATGATTCATTTCTTCGTGCTCAAGCAGCCGGACATTCGCTACGTCGCGCTGATCCCGAAGGGCGAGCACGTCACCATCACTGCCGTCGGCGAGGATGTCGACGTGGTCGAGACCGAACGCCTCCTGCGCGATTCCTACATGCGCGACTACCTGCCGCCGGATTGGAAGCTAGACTGCCATTGTCACCCGCGCGTGGCTTTGGGCGCAGCGCGCCTTCCCTACAGCGAGCGCTTCGTGATCGTCGGCGATGCTTCGGACTCTCGTTACCTGAAGAACGGCGTCGAATCGGCGCTCGTGACCGCACGGCTCGCCGTTGACTGTGTCATCAATCACGGGGTGACGGCGCGCGATTTCGAGCGCCATTTCTGGCGGCGCTGCAATCGTGTCTTCGGGCGCGACAATATTTATGGAAGGATGCTGTTTGAAATCTATGACCGCATCTTTCCGCATCCGCTGCTTGCTCCAGTCTATTTCGCCGTGCTGCGTTCGGAGCGCAAGTTGGCTAGACCGGGCGCGCTTCTTTCAAACGCGCTGCTGGCGGCATTCACCGGCGATCAATCTTATAAGCGCATACTGCTGCGCGCGCTCGATCCGCGACTGATGATGCGTATGGCCGGGCGCGCCGGCGGGATGGCGTTGGAGCGCACGCGCGCCGCAGTCTTTCAGACCGAGCGTCGAAGCGTGCGCGGGCTTCAATTACGCGACGGGTCGCGCGTGGCCGTGATCGGCGGTGGCCCGGGTGGCGCGAGCGTCGCTATTCGACTACTCAAGAGAGCGCGCGAGCTTGGGCTGGACGTGCGCGTCACGATCTACGAGCCGAAACAGTTTCCGCGCCATCACAACCCATGTATGGGCGTGCTCGCCCCGCCGACCGAAGACCTCCTGCGCGAGAGATTAAACGTCGAGCTGCCCTCGGCGATGATTAAGCGCGCGATCAAGGGCTATCGCCTGCACAGCGACCGCAACGACATAGAGCTGCGCGCGCCGACGACGGAAGAGCCCGCGTTGATGGTCTCGCGCTCGGACTTCGATCAACTCCTGCTTGAACGAGCCGTCAAGGAGGGCGCGCACCTGCTCAATGATCGCGTCACGGGGCTCGAATTTCATCCGGACAATCTTGAGCATCCTGTGCGCGTCTACTCGCAGGGTCAATCGTATTCGGCGGATATGATCGTCGCCGCGTGCGGGCTGGACGACGGGCTGCTCTCCGTGCTCGAACAGGTCAGCCCCGGCGCGCGCCGCTATCATCGACCTGCTGAATACATGAATGCGATCATCATTCGATTGCCTTGCGACGAGCGATATATAGAGACGCGCCTCAAGGGCGAGATACACGCTTTTCTTTTGAGCGACCTGCCGCGCATAGAGTTCGGCGCGATCACGCCTAAGCAGGATCATGTGCTGGTCAACATCATGGGACGGCGCGTGCGCTCGACGGACATGGAGGATTTTCTGCTGCACAGAAAGGTGCGCACACTCCTTCCGCGCTTCAACCTACAACAGCTCGATTATTATGAAGGACGCGCGCCGGTGCGTCATGCGCGCCACGTCTTCTGGGATCGCTTCGTGGCGGTTGGCGATGCGACGGGATGGCTTCGTCCCTTCAAGGGGATGGGGATTACGACGGCGATTCAGACGGGCACAGCCGCCGCTGACGTGATGCTTGAGCGCGGCATAGACGCCACGGCGCTTGAAGCTTACGCGCGTCGCCTTCGTATCCTGACGGAAGACTACTATCACGGTCGCGTGCTGCGTCGTCTCTGCCGTCTGGGTATGTCGCTCGGCGTCATAGACGGCATCATCGAACAGGCAAGGACGAACGCAGACCTCTACGCGCTGCTTTATCACACGATCTCCGGCCACTCCTATCGTCGCATCTCGCGCGACCTCTTAAGCGCAGCAACAGTCTGGAAGATGAGCGCGCTGACCATCAAGCGCGTGCTGCGTCCCACGGGTTGAAGCTGACCGGGATATGAGATCGGCGGCTCTCTCAAACAGCAAAGCATAAGGGAGCGTCTGCTCTTAAACCGCTTTACTGAGACGGATGTCTTGACTCGCGCTGCCGCGAGGTCTCCTCCTCCTCTGCGCCACGCGCGAGCAGGCAAGCTAACCTGCTCGCGCGTGAGAATCACTGTGTACACGCGGCGCGACTATGGCAGTCTTACGGGTGTCGGGCGACGCCTTATCGCTCATGTCTGCTGTTGGAATGTCGCCGTCCGCATACCGCCGCCGGGTGCATGAACGAGCGCGACTACGATCCCGGGCGTATGCGCAGGATCGGAGATGTTATACGTATTCCCGACAATCAGATTGTCATTCGGATAAGGCGCAATGTTGCCGACCAGATACTGCGTCGGAGGCCCGGCCTGCGTGACTATGTTGTTGCCTGTGGCGACTACCTGGAATCCTGGAACTTGCTTAACTGTGGTTGGCATTGTCTGTCCCTCCATATCTTTTCTGTGGGTTAATTAAAACGAGTAGAAAGTATTGTCGGCGTCGTTAAAGCCGACGTTGGCGGTCGGCTGCTGGCTCGTCAAGGTGACGACCAGAGCCGTGCTCGCCACCTGGCTGATGACCGTCCCGTTGTTGCTCGACGACGAGAGGAAGATAGAGATGTTCTCCTGCGGAGTGAAACTGGCCCCTTCGTTATAGAGCACGGGCACGGCGTTGAGCGGGGCGAGCGTCGTCACGTTGTTGATGGTCGCCTGCTGGGCGAGACCGAAGTTGAAGTTAGCGCCTGTCATCTGGTCGGAGACGTTGAAAGTGCCTTGGCCGCCGCCAGCCGCGCCCGTGAACTGACCATGCGCG
>DATLMN010000221.1:0-15040 GCA_035537255.1 Pyrinomonadaceae bacterium
AGCATAGAGACGCCCAGGCGTATGCTGCCCAGAGGATTCTTGATCTCGTGCGCGACCTGCGCGGCGGCCTGGCCCACAGCCGTCAGCGATTCCGTTCTCCTCATCTGCGCTTCGGCTTCCGCCGCTTCCGTCACGTCGACCATCGTGACTAGCTGCCCCTGCTCGTCATCAATCGCGAGCGGTGATGAATAGACATCGAAAGCGCGATTCGCGCAATCGGGACTATGTTCCGGGCACATCCATCGCCCGCGATAAGTGGCTTCTGTGACGCGCGTGGCCGTCGCCGCTTCGAGCATACGTTTGGCTTCGGGCGAAGCAAATTTATCGTAAACAGAGACGCCGACCGTCGCCTGCGGAAAGATTTTAAAGAAAGCGGCGTTGGCGCTGCGTATGCGGTCGTGCGCGTCAATGGCACAGATGGCGCTGACCATGCCTTCGAGCATCTGCGCGCTGAACTGCCTTTCGCGCTGCGCTTCGCTGATGCTGCGGCGAAGTTGTCGAAAACGTCTCTGCACTTCCCAGATCGTAGAGAGCGCCACGAGCACGCCCACCAGTAGAGCAAGTGTGCTCCACAATCTGATCGAACGTGACGCGCGGCTTTCAGTCGCCTCGATCTGCTGCAAAATCGCCGCCTGCTCCGGGCCTGTTGCCTCGCGCAGCATCTCGTTAAGGTCGGCATCAACGGTGCGAAATTTTTCAAAGCCTTCGAGCGAATAACGCGCGCTGTCTTCCGCGACCGCGAGGTACTGATCCAGATTGCTGCGAAAGACGCGTCCCCTATCCGTTTGCGCGAGCGGCAGATGCTCAAAGCGCGGCAAGACACGCTCGACCTCTCCGCGCGCACGACTGATGCGAAGGCCGGAGAACGGCATTGGAATGATGGGCTCAGGCTCACCTTCCAGGCGGCCGCGCGCACGCGCCTCGTTATTCAAGTTGGTGAGCGCCAACCTGAGTTCCAGAAGAATGCCCAGCTTGCCCGCGTAAGCGCGTTCCAGATTGAGGACATCCATGCTGACCTGATCCAGACGATTCGTGCTGATGCGACCGAGCACTATGATGACCGTGAGCAGCAAGGCAAAACCGACGATGAGCGGCGGGAGCGCGGGCGAGATGCTTCTCTCAGTGATGGGCGAGCGCGGACGCCCTTTGCTCGCACGCTCCGTCGCCTCCGCAAGCGTTTGAACGCGCTTGTAGACGACCTCGCCGTCCACCTCGTCACGTTCTGCTGTCGGTTTTTCTTCCCGCATTATCAGTTTTCAGTTTTCAGTTTTTAGTTTTCAGCTTCGACTTATCTCAAAACTGAAAACTAAAAACTGAAAACTGTTTATTTCGCATCCATCCAATTTTCGCCGATGCCGACCTCGACGGTGAGCGGGACATCCAGCTCGACGGCCGTCTCCATTTCACGACGCACGACGGCGGCCACGCGCTCCGCCTCATTGGATGGCGCTTCGACCAGCAACTCGTCATGCACCTGCATCAGCATCCGTGCATTCGGCGCTTCACGTTTAAGAGCCTCGTCAACGCGCAGCATGGCGATTTTGACAATATCACTTGAGGTTCCCTGGATGGGCATATTGATGGCTTCGCGTTCGGCGCGGGCGCGGATGTTACCGTTGCGGTCGTTGATGCCCGGGATGGGACGAATGCGCCCGTAGATCGAGCGGACATAGCCGTGCTCACGCGCTTTCTCCGGCACTTCTTCCATGTAACGATGAATACCTTTATATGTATTGTAGTAATCGTCTATGACCTTCTTCGCCTCTTTGCGCGTGATGCCGACGCGTTGCGAGAGGCCGAAGGGCTCTATGGCGTAGGCGATGGCGAAGTTGACGATCTTGGCGAAGCGGCGCGCCTCCTTTAACTCTTCGGGCGTCTTAGCACCGAAGACCAGGCGGGCCGTGCGCGCGTGTATGTCGTCGCCCTTTTGAAATGCGTCGAGCATTTCCGGGTCGTGCGTGACGTGCGCGAGAAGGCGCAGCTCAAGCTGCGAATAATCAGCAGAGATCAGCCGATTTCCCTTCTCCGCGACGAAGGCTTTGCGTATGCGGCGGCCAAGCTCCGTGCGAATCGGAACATTCTGTAAGTTCGGTTCGGAGCTTGAGAGTCTTCCCGTAGCAGTGACGGTCTGATTGAGCTGGCCGTGAATGCGACCGTCCGGGCCGATCTGCGAGGGCAAGGCATCCGTGTAGACGGTCTTTAACTTATCAAGCTCGCGATATTCGATGATCAGGCGAGGCAGCTCGTAAGTTTGGGCCAACTCTTCCAGGACAGCCTTGCTGGTCGAGACGCGACCCGTAGAGGTCTTGCGCCCGGAGCTGATGTTCAATTCCTCAAGCACATCGCCGACCTGCTTTGGCGAGTTGATCTTGAACTCGCGCCCCGCCACCTTGTAAATCTTCTTGGTCAGCTTATCGAGCTCTTTGCCCAGATACTTTGAAAGCTCAGAGAGAACCGCTGTGTCAACCTTGAGCCCCGCGCGTTCCATGCGATGCAGGAGCGGCGCGAGCGGCAATTCGATCTCCATGTAAATGGTTTCAAGCCCCTGTTCCAGAAGTCGACTGTGCAGCACGTCTGCCGTTTGCGCCGTCAGGTCTGCGGCTTCGGCTGCGTGCCACTGCGCTTCTGTCCATCCTTCGGGCGCATCGCCCGCGCCGTCCGCGCCGACGGCCTCGCGCGCAAGGTCTGTCAGCTCGTACTTGCTGCGCACGGGGTCAAGCAGGTAAGCGGCCAGCAGCGTATCATCCGTGACGCCTTCGGGCTCGAACCCGTACGGCTCAAGCAGCGCGACGGCGCGCTTTAAGTCATGCACGGATTTGGAGAGCAGCCCGTTGGCGAGCACATCTTTAAGCGGGCCAATAGCTGCCTTCGCGCCCTCTTCAAAATTTTCCAGATCGACGTAAGCGGAAGCACCTGCGGCGGTCGAGATGGCGATGCCCGTCGCCTTCACATCGGCGCGTCCGCCGCCGCCCTGTTGTCCGGCCCCGGCGGGCGTCGAATCGGAGAGCGCAAAGCCCCAGTGCTCTGCTTCCCACAGCGAGCGAACCAGCGTGTCCAGCTCCGCGCGCTTGCGTATGATGCGATAGCGGCGCGGCGCGCGCGTCTCTCCGTCTATCATCCCGGCAGCGTCGGAAAACTCGCGCGTTAAGGATTGAAATTCCAGCTCGCGGAAGAGCTGATAAGCGGCGGCGCGATCCGGCGTACGAGAGCGCAGCTTTTCCAGATCAAGCTCTATAGGAACATCAGTGCGGATCGTCGCCAGTTCTCGCGATTGGCGTATGAGATCGACGTTATCGCGTAAGGATTCGCGGTAACTCTTATGCTTGACCTCTTCCCAGCCCTTGAGCGCGTTCTCAATCGAGCCGAACTGCTTGACTATCTGGACAGCACCTTTAGCGCCGATGCCGGGTGCGCCGGGAATATTGTCTACCGCGTCGCCCATCAAGCCTAGCAGGTCTATGATCTGTGTGGGCGGCACGCCGAACTTGTTTTCGACCCAGGCTTCGTCGCACCATTCGACGGGCGGCACTGGCTCTTTTCGTTTGACGTTCTGCGAGTTCTGGCGCATGCAGATGACCCAGGGGTCGCGCACCAACTGGCACATATCCTTATCGTTCGAGACGATGACGGCCTGAAGACGGCGCTCTGCGGCCTGCACTGCGAGCGTGCCGATCACGTCGTCTGCCTCGAAGCCTGGCGAGTTCAGGATAGGGATATTGAAGACCTCGCAGACGCGTATGATGTATGGAAGCTGCGAAGAGAGATCGTCAGGCATCTCGGCGCGATGCGCCTTGTAGTCCGTAAAGGTCTCGTGACGAAAAGTCTTTTCGCCGGACTCGAAGACTGCCGCGATGTAATGCGGCTTTTCGTCCGCGAGCAGCTTGCGCAGCATGCTGGTGAAAATAAAGACTGCCTGCGTCACCTGTCCCTGCGTATTGGTCAGCGGGTCCACACGGCCGCTCATCGGCGCGAAGAAGGCGCGAAAGATGTGCGACATGGAGTCTATCAGGTAGACCCTCTCTGTGGGCTCCGTGGGCGTCGTAGATTGTTTCCGTGCCATTATTATTTGATGATAAAGAAAGCCATCACGGGTGACAAGCCAAGGGATGAGGATATTGTAGCCTTATTAGATAATCCGCTATACTTATCACGCTCCCGGGAAAGCGAGGTCATTGAATAACAGGCAGAAGCTCTACGTGGTGCTTGTTAAGAAAGGCAAGAAGTATCACGAGATGAGCGATGAAACTCACACTGTCTGCGGTTTGCGCGTAAGCAAAGCGAGTCGCATCCTCATAGAACCACCAGCGGACGCGACCCTGTGCAGGCAATGCTCAGGGAACTGGACTCGCGCAACACCGCATAAAACATAAACGTCATATAACGCTCCCGAATAGCGGGTCGGTTGAACTGGCCCGCTATTAATCTATTCGGTCTGATATGAAAAGCTCCTGCGCGAAAACCTTCCAAGTCCAAAATATGACACTACCGATGAGGGATGAGGGCGGCCGCGATGGATGAACCAATCGCTGCTCAGGTGAATTACTCATTCAATCTTTTTCATCCCTCATCCTTCATCCCTCATCCCTTCGTTGTTGCGCTCGCGCCGCAGCCTCGTGCGGAAAGCGTTGCTTTGAGGCGACAAATAGTTTAAGCCTGTGTGCGTCTTGCAAGTGTCTTTGAAGGAATTGAGGGTTTTCTTAAAGAGGCGATCAACGAGCTGCACAGTTGCTTGCTGTTATGACGCGAACCTCCTGTAAATACGGGCTCCTCGCTTTCTCGCGCGGCTCTTCATATACTGGCTGCGAGGTTCATACTGAGAGCTAAGGCGAAGAGGTTTGCGCTCTCGTTTGCGTTTCCGGCACGGGCTTTGCCAACTGTATCGCCGCTTTGTCAAAATGTGTCGTCGGCGCGTTCGATGCTTTACGCGACGATGAAAGGGCCGGAGAAAACTTTTGATCAAACAGACGACATTGGCCGCTGCGACGGAAACCAGCGGCATTGGCCTGCACACGGCGGTCACGGTTCACCTGCGACTGCTGCCCGCTCCCCCCGACACAGGCTACGTCTTTGTGCGCACAGACCTTGGCGGGTTCGAGATTCCGGCGACCGTCGAATCCGTCGCGCATTGCAGTTACGCGACCACGTTGATGCGCACGGGCGTCATGCTCTCGACGGTCGAGCATCTGCTGGCGGCGCTGCGCGGCGCTGGCGTCGATAATGCTTACATCGAAGTGGATAATCTTGAGCTGCCGATCATGGACGGCTCGTCAGAGGCTTTTACGGAGATGGTAGAGCGCGCACGCGTGGTCGAGCAGCCGCTGGCGCGACGTGCCCTGCTCGTGCGCGAGCGCGTCTTTGTCGAGCAGGATGGCAACAGACGAATCTCTATCGAGCCCGCAGACGCTTTCAGCATCGATTGCATGATAGATTTTCAGCATCCTCTGATCGGCAGGCAGCATCTCGATTTCGAGCTGACGAACGGAGCATTCGGGCGCGAGATTTCGCCCGCGCGCACCTTCGGCTTTACGCAGGAGATAGAAGCCCTGCGCCGCGCCAACCTGATTCGCGGCGGCTCGCTCGACAACGCCATCGTGTTGACGCCCGATGGGATGCTCAACGAGACTAGCTTGCGCTTTACGGACGAGTTTGTGCGCCACAAGATTCTGGACATCATAGGCGATCTGGCCTTGCTCGGCATGCCCATCATGGGACGCGTCACGGCAGAGCGCAGCGGCCATATCCTGCACGCCGCTTTGATGTCGAAACTCCTGCGCCAGCGCACCGCCTGGGAGATCATAGATATGCCCGTCGGTCAAAAACAGGACGCGCACATGGTCGGCGTCTGATGCCTCAGCCAGCACATCTCTCTTAAGTTTTATGAAGAAGATCGGAGCTTCAGTTTTACTCTCCTTACTTCTCGTCGGCACAGCTCACATTGTGTCGGCTCAGAGCCTTTCACCCGCCGCTGTTCAGCAAACAGGAGCGAAGCTTGAGGGCCAGCCGACGCAGCAGAATCCTGCGGCGAGCGGGCAGGAGGTTGGCGAAGATGAGGTGTTGAAGGTCGAGACGACGCTAGTCACTGTGCCGGTCAGCGTGATGGATCGCGATGGAAAGTTTATACCGGGGCTGCGCCAGGAGGATTTTCGCATCTACGAAGACGGCGTCGAGCAGGAGATAACTTTTTTCGCTCCGGTCGAGAAGCCCTTTACGGTCGTCCTGCTGATTGATACGAGCGGGTCTACAGAAAAACTTCAAAAGGAGATACGCGCCTCTGCGATTGCTTTTCTGGATCAACTGAGACCAGAGGATAATGTCATGGTGGCGACCTTCGATTCGGAGATCGAGGTGCTAAATAAACCGACGCGTGATCGCGCCAGCCTGCGCAAGGCAATCGGCAATATCACCTGGGTCAATCGTGCAGGGACATATCTCTATGGTACTGTCGATCTATTGATCAACAGACTCCTTCGCAGGATTCCCGGTCGCAAGGCGCTGATCCTTTTTACGGACGGCGTCGATGCCCGCCCCATGCCGATCACGCCCGAAGAGATGAAGCGCCAGGGCATCACCTCCGTCACGGGCATTACTCCCTGCGAAGAGATTCCCTGCGCGACATATGAGAGCAATGTCCGTGATGCAGAAGAGCTGGACGCATTGATCTATCCGATACAGTTTGACTCGCTCGATTTTATGCTGCGACAAACGTCGAAGAAATATCACGCGGTTGTACACAAGGAATATGCGCTGGCAGATACTTACATGCGCGAGCTGGCGCGTGTGACTGGCGCGCGACATTACCGCGCGGGAGACGCGCAGACGCTGGCAGAGTCTTTTACGCTGATCGCAGAAGAGCTGCGCCGCCAGTACAGCCTGGGCTACTACTCGAAAGCGACCGCCGTCGCGGGCCAGCGCAGACAGCTCAGCGTCACAGTCAAACGACCCGACCTGGTGGTCAGGGCACGCAAGAGCTATATCTACAACCCGCCGCCGAACAAAGGTAAATAAGCTGATCGGAATTGAATCCGTCAGGCGTGTGCAGTGATGAACATACTCGCAGCTTTATTTGAAGTGATGGATAAAGAGCCGCCTCTTCTTCAGGTCTGGATTCTTTTTCTCACTTTGGGGATCGGAGGCTTTCTGCTGTGCCGCTATCGAAGGTGGATGCTGGCCGTCGTGCTTCCTCTACTCTTCTTTTTTATATCCATACACCTGATGGAATTGCATGATCCATTCGTTGGCCCGGCCATTGTCAGCGAAGCCGGACAGAGCTACGTGACACAGTCCTACCTTGTTATGGCTCTCGCAGTCTCGCTTCCTTTCTTAGGCATCGCGATGAGCAGGAAGCGGCTGCCATAAATCAGCCGCACACGTTGCTGTAGCCTTATCTGTCGTTCAAGAATTCGTAAATGATATGCAGCCGTAGCGAGCCCGGAACTATTTCGGGTCGCACTTCCTTGGCGCGCAGCCGCAGCGCCCCTCCCGCCGCGTTGATCGGCAGGCGCGCCGTCAGTTGCGCAGCTTGCAGAATTTCGACAGGGTTGATGCGTTGATCGAGTGAGTTTTGGACGAGGTTGATGACGACGCCATTAGCGAGTGATGGAATACCGCTCAGGTGTATATCCTGAACATCGACGCGCGCGCTCAAGACCTGTCGGGCGCGGTCGAAATCCAGATTGATGACCGTGTCTGCCCAGCCCTGAAACTTCATGCAGCCCAAAAGCAGGACGCTGTACGAGCCGGAAAAGGCGAGCGGCGCGACGATTCTTCCCTGATCGAAATGGACTGCCGTCTTGACGCCGTTCATCTCGCGCTCAAGCACGACCACGCTCGCGCACTGATTTGAAGAAGCGACGCCGTGCGCGGCTGAAGGGCGACTAAGGCTTGGGCGCTCCATGCTTGCCAGCGATAGTGGAAAAGAGGGCGCGCCCAAACGCGTGAACATCGCTTCCAGCAACGCGTTGAGGAACTGCTCGTTGAGCGTGACGGTTGCTTCCGCCACGGGAGTCTCCGGCGTGTAAGGCTGCGTCGTAGACTGTCTCTGCTGTGTCGTTGCCTGCCGGGGTCGCGTCTTATTCTCTGTCTGTGCGAGCGTCTGTGTGGAAGCATAACCGCTCAACAACACGCCCAGACACAAGGTAAAGCTCAACAGCCACATTCTTTTTCCGCGCTTATTCATCACACACGATCTCCTCTTTCAGATATTGAGACGTTCTTACCCTTCCAAGCGGTTGCCGACGATTTTGTTTGCCGCTCCGCGCTGGCGTCAATAAGATGTGGAGAGAGCCTAAGGACACGACCCTTGTCAGCCGAGCCTTGTAAGAGACGTTAGCTTAGAGATTACTTGCGCTGCAAGTCTGACGGGGCGGGAAACTATTAAGTATGAAGCCGATGAGTATGAAGCTGTGCTTACAATCCGCTGCGCACAATATCGTGCAGGCGAACGAGGCCGACGCAGATACGCTCCTGATCGACGACCGGCAGGACGGATATTTGCCTGGGGCGATCCTCCATCAAACGCAGAGCATCGTAGGCTAAGAGTTCCGGCGCGGCGACTACAGGGTTGCGCGTCATGATCGCGTCGCTCGTCAGACTTTCCAGTTCTTCATGTTTGATCTGTTGAAGCGTGCGCCGCAGATCGCCGTCCGTAATAATGCCTACGAGATGCCCCGCCTTGTCCAGCACATTGACAGCGCCCAGACCGCCGCGACTGATACCTTCGACGACCGCGAGCCAGGGAGCTTCCATGCCGATGGTTGGATTGTCCTCGCCCGTGTGCATCAGGTCTGCGACTTTGAGCGTGAGTCGTTTTCCCAGACGCCCCGCCGGATGGTTGACGGCAAAGTCCGCTAGGGTGAGGCCGCGCATCTGCATCAGCGTCATGGCGAGCGCATCGCCGATGGCTAGAGCCACCGTCGTGCTCGTGGTCGGAGCTAAATTGAGCGGGCAGGCTTCCTGATCGACAGAAGCGTCGAGCACCACGTCTGCGCGGCGCGCCAGGGTCGAGTTAAGATTGCCGACCAGGGCGATGATCGGCACGCCCCTGCTTTTAAGGAACGGGAGCATCGCGATCACTTCGTCCGTCTCGCCGCTATTGCTCAAGGCAACGACGACATCCTCTGCGGCGACGATGCCTAAGCCTCCGTGCAGGGCGTCCGACGGATGCAGATAGATTGCGCCTGTTCCGGTGCTGGTCATCGTCGCGGCGATCTTCTGCGCGATAATGCCGGATTTACCCAGACCGACGAGCACGGCTTTGCCGCGACAATCGGCCAGCAGCGCGATGGCACGCTCGACCTCCGACGCTGTCAGCCTCTCGGCCGTGCGCGCGATGGCCTCCGCTTCCATCAGCAGCAGTTCGACAACCTGCGGAAAAAACTCTCTTTCAGCCATAATAAATGAAGGGATGAAGGATGAGGGATGAGGGATGAAAGGAGTGCTGATTCAACTTGAATGCTTTCCTTTTCATCCCTCATCCCTCCGCCCTCATCCCTAGCCCTTTTGATGTGGACAATGCCTGCCCGTTCGACTATATTGCCCCTTCTTTCAATTATAATCCAAGCGCCGGAGCGGGAATCTCTCATGCCACTCTTTAATTTTCTGCCCAGAGAGGAGCAGTATTTCGCGCTCTTCTCGCAAATGACCTCTTACATTTACGACGCTTCGCGCGCGCTTGTCGAGATGGTCAGCGATAAAGACGGCGAGTACGAAGAGCATGCCCGCCGCATCAAGTCCATAGAGCATGAGTGCGACGAGCTGACGCACACGGTCTCAACACGCCTCAACAAATCCTTTATCACCCCCTTTGACCGTGAAGACATCTATTTGATGTCGAGCGCGCTGGACGACATCGTCGATCTGATCAACGACACGGCGCGGGCGATGGTCATGTACGGCGTGGAGGAGAGCACGCCGCACGCGCGCCGCTTCGCAGACGTGATCCAGCGTATGGCCGTCGAATTGCACGAGATCGTCAAGACCCTGGAGCGTCCCAACGGCATCAGTCCGCGACTGGTAGAGCTTCACCGGCTGGAAAACGAGGGCGATGATATTTACCACACGGCCATCGCAGAGCTTTTCCACAACGCGCCTGATCCGCTCACCGTCATAAAGTGGAAAGATATTTACGAAAAGCTCGAATCGGCCGTCGACCGCTGCGAAAACGTCGCCAACATTATCGAAAGCGTGATTATCAAGCATACATAAGCAGTTTTCAGTTTTTAGTTTTCAGTTTTCAGTAAAAGCGTCAGGCTCTTCTGAAAGCTGAAAGCTGAAAACTGAAGACTGAAAACTATCCTATGACCATCACACTGGCCTTCGTCATCCTGATTATCGTCGTCGCGCTTGTCTTCGATTACATCAACGGCTTTCATGATGCGGCCAACTCGATTGCGACGGTCGTTTCCACCCGCGTTCTCTCGCCGGGCGTGGCCGTCCTCTGGGCGGCCTTCTTCAATTTCGTCGCCTTTCTGATCTTCGGCACGCGCGTCGCCAAAACCATCGGTGGCGATCTGGTCAACATTAATCTGATCACGGAAGATTTGCGTCTCTACGTGCTGCTCGCGGCACTGATCGGGGCGATCATCTGGAATCTGATCACCTGGTATCTGGGGCTGCCGACTTCCAGCTCGCACGCCCTGATCGGAGCTTACGCGGGCGCGGCCATCGCCGCTTACAGGAGCGTGGCGGGACTACTTAAACCCGAAGGCTGGATCAAAACCATCACGTTCATCGTCGCCTCGCCGCTGCTCGGAATGATTATGGGCTTCGCCCTGATGGTGGCGACTTACTGGATTTTCAAGCGCTGGTCTCCGGCACAGGTTGATTCGACTTTCAGGCGCGGGCAGTTGCTCTCCGCCGCTGCTTACTCGCTGGGGCACGGCGGCAACGACGCGCAAAAGACTATGGGGATTATTACGGCTGTGCTCGTGGCGGGCGGTCTGCTTACTGCCGGGCCGAAGGGCGCGCTGCCGGATATTCCTCAATGGGTCGTCCTGACGGCGCACGCGGCCATAGGGCTCGGCACACTCTCCGGAGGCTGGCGCATCGTCCACACGATGGGCTCGAAGATTACTAAGCTCAAGCCCGTCGGCGGTTTCTGCGCAGAGACTGCCGGCGCGCTCACACTGTTTGGCGCAACCTACGCGGGCATCCCCGTCTCGACCACGCATACGATCACGGGTGCTATCGTCGGCGTCGGCGCGACTAGAAGATTATCGGCCGTCAAGTGGGGCGTGGCGGGGCGCATCGTCTGGGCTTGGGTGTTGACTATCCCTGCCGCTGCATTGATCGCCGCCATCTCCTACATCATCATCGAATTTATTCATCGCGCGATATCCTGAAAGCTCACTGACAGACAATCAAGCCTCTAAGGCGCATCGCCCGCGAGATGATCTGCGTAACTGTAGGCTGGCCCGCAGACGAGCAGGATCGTCATCGGCTCAGTGCCTGTATTCTCAAGCGTATGAGTCTGGCCGCGCGGGATAAAGACCGCGTCGCCCGTCTCCACTTCGCGCACCTCCGCACCGACAGTCATGCGCCCGCGCCCGCGCAAAATATAGTAGACCTCTTCGGTCAGCAGATGATGATGCCTGCCAACGGCAGCGCCTGGGGGCAGCACCTCTTCTGCGAGACTGCAAAGCTCTATATTAGAGGTCGTCCGATCAATCAGCGGACGAATCTCCGACCCATGCGGAGTATTTATCACGGCGGCGCGCTGGCGATTAACGACGATCATCTGATAATTTCATCCTTTTGCGCTTAGAGTTTAACTATGCGACAATTCGAGTATGCGCCTGTAGCTCAGTGGATAGAGCGCCTGTCTCCGGAACAGGAGGTCGCAAGTTCGATCCTTGCCAGGCGTAAAAACTTCGCATTTCTTCAATGTGCCGCTCCCATGTGTGATCCGCCGCCCATCTCACCAACTTAGCCTGACCATTTCGCACGGGCTCTAGTCTGAGTCTTCCTTCGACACCATGTTTTTCTGCTGGCACTACGTAGATGCTCTTATTCGCCGGGCAATACGCAGCGAAGTAGTCAACCTCTCCGAGTCTGTACGCTCTGCGCGTTAGGCCGCCGCCGGGTTGCCGACGCTGACTTTTATAGATAATACAACTCTGGCTAATCCAAGCAGTCTTAACTTGTATTTTGAATAGACGCGAGCCATTATCCACGACCAAGTCATAACTGGATCCCGACCCGAAGGGGATACTCACGTAGAATCCGGCGGTGAGGTAAGCGGTGAGAACTATGGCTTCGCTGGTGTTCCCGTACTCGTATTTGTTCATGACTTCCTCCGATTTGGATATTGACTTAGCTGAAATTATCCGCTCAATGGCATGGGGCTGTTGATGACTTCGTCGTAGAGGACGCGGTCGTCCGCGCTGAGTTCTTCGATCTTGACGCCGAGCAGAAATCCTATCTCCGAATCTTTTTGGTTCGCCAGTTCGCAGTGTACCAGCCGCGCAGTGATGCGCACACTCGTCTCGTTCGAGATGGCGAGGATGATTCGCAGTAAATAGTCGCCGCTTTTAAGATCGTGGCATCCGAGCTGTGTGGAGGGCACGATCAGGGACATCCCGCTCGCGCTGATGTCCCTTGTATAAGCGAGCACGCTCGGCCACTGGCTCTCGTCCGCATCCTGCTCGACGAGCGAGACGCTGGCCGAGAGGCGCACCTTACGGCGCGGCTCTGAGCGCCGATTGCGATTGATTGTATCCCACGCAGAAGACATGATTCAGCCTGCCTTGAAACAACAAAAGGCCGACTCAAACCTCATCAGGTTTAAGTTACAAGAACCGGCAAAGCGTGGGAATCTCTCCGGCTAAATTGTAAAGGTCGTTTGAAGCGGCTACGAGAGAGAGTAAAGCGTCCGGGACGGGGTGTCAATAAATTTAGGCACGACGGATGCGGCCGCGACCCGCGAGCCCTCTTCGGAGAACACGCTTCGACATGCGATAATGCCGAACCGCTTATGACCGCAGCCCAAGCCGTTAATAATCGTGTACAAGCTTCCGACATCGTTCTGGGCATCGTGTGCCCTATGGCGAACGAGCGCGCCAACGCCGTAGAGTTCGTCCGCGCCGTCCTGGATCAATGTCAACCCGAAGGTTTCAAGTCCGTGACCTTCTTTGCAGTTCTGGACAGAGCGAGCTGTGATGGCACGCTTGAGCTTTTACGCGAGATGGAGAAGGACGAGCCGCGCCTGCGCGTCGTCTGGGCTCCGGAAAACCGTAGCGTCGTCGACGCATACTTGCGCGGTTATCGAGAAGCGATCAGCTTCGGGTGCGATTGGATTCTGGAAATCGACGCCGGATACAGCCATCAGCCCGCAGAGATACCACAGTTTTTTGAAAAGATGTCTGAGGGATATGATTGCGTCTTCGGCAGTCGCTTCTGCACGGGCGGGCGTATGGAGGAGAGCCCGCTCAAGCGACGGATCATCAGTCGCGGCGGCTCTGTCTTAACCAACATGCTTCTGGGGACACGTTTGAAGGACATGACCAGCGGATTCGAGCTGTTCAAGCGACCTGTCCTGCAAGAAGTTTTAGAGCGAGGGATACATTCGCGCGGCCACTTTTTCCAGACGGAGATCAAAGCATATTGTCGCGGACGGCGCATCGTCGAAGTACCGATTCATTATCGAGCGGCGAGCGACAGCGTCAATAACAAAGTGCTCAAAGACGCCTTTAACAATCTGTGGCGTCTGTTCAGACTGCGCGTCAAAGGTCGTTTATAAAAACCGTAGAGAGATTCACAACACAGTATGAAGCCAGAGATTGCCATCGTCGTCACCTCAATCGCGAAACCCAATCAGGTTTTGCAGACACTGGCGCGTGGATGCCGCGAGCGCGGTCATCAGTTCATAGTCATCGGCGACGAGGCGAGCCCAAAAGATTTTCAGCTTGAGGGCTGTCGCTTCTACGGTCTTGAAGAGCAGTACGCGACCGCCTTCAAGCTCGCCAAACTTTGTCCGACCAGACATTACGCACGCAAAAATCTGGGCTACCTGCTGGCCGTCGCGGGCGGCGCTTCCATCATCGTCGAGACGGATGATGACAACCTCCCTTATGAAGAGTTCTGGCGCGAGCGCGTGCGCCATCAAGCCGTTTCAACGATTGAGGCTGGCGGCTGGGTCAATGTCTATCGCTATTTCTCAGAGGCCAATCTCTGGCCGCGTGGATTTCCGCTCGAACACGTCCGTGACGAGATCAGGCCGTTTGATTCTCTGAGCGTGCGTGATGTCGATGCGCCGATTCAACAGGGTCTGGCCGATGAGAATCCAGATGTCGATGCGATCTATCGTCTGGTCTTAGAGCTTCCACAGTCTTTCAGAAAAGATCGCCGCCTTGCGCTCAACACGGGCTCGTGGTCTCCGTTCAATAGCCAGAACACAACCTGGTGGCGGGATGCGTTCCCGCTTCTTTATCTGCCGGCCTACTGCTCTTTTCGCATGACGGACATCTGGCGCAGCTTCGTCGCGCAACGCATCGCTTGGGCCAATGGCTGGTCAGTTCTCTTTCACGAGCCGACCGTGTGGCAGGAACGCAACGAGCACAATCTGATGCGTGACTTTAAAGATGAAGTGCCGGGCTATCTGCACAACAGCGCGATCTGCGAGGCGCTAGACCGATTACAATTACCCTCCGGCGTCGAACACCTCGGCGATAATCTACACGCCTGTTACGAGACGCTGGTCAGTATGTCTCTCGTAGACCGCAAGGAATTACCTTTAGTCGCGGCGTGGATCGATGATCTAAAGAGCGCGGTTTCAAATTGTATTTAAAGAAAGCTGGTAACTCACCACAGAGGCACAGAGAACACAGAGACTGCACGGAGGCTTGAATTATTTCTCTGTGCCCCCTCTGTGTTCTCTGTGCCTCTGCGGTGAATCAAGTCCTTACCTTACCTTCAACGAGCACGCGGCTCAATCCGTACGAACTGAATCCTGTAAGATTTATCAATCAGCTTACGCCGTGTCTCTTCTCTGGCGTGTGCGGATAGCCACTCTGCGCCTTCGGGCGTGGATGAAAGCTGCGCTATT
>DATLMN010000222.1:0-7360 GCA_035537255.1 Pyrinomonadaceae bacterium
CAGACCTCGCCGATGATGCGACCGCCGCCCTCCTGCGGGTCTTGTATCCAGTGCTCGCGCGGAATGCGACCGGCGTTGACGCGATAAGCGACTGAGAGCGGCGCGGCGCGATCTTTAAAGAACTCGAAGGCCGCACGTGCGAGCGGCGAAAAGCGACGGTTATAACCGACCATCAATTGAGAAGTGGAGCGCGCTGCCGCCCCGACCACGCTCTCTAGCTCTTCCTCATTGAGCGCGAGCGGTTTTTCCACAAAGACGTGGCGGCCCTCTTCCAGTGCGCGCCGCGCCAGTTCCGCGTGCGTATCGTGGCGCGTGGCGATCATCACCCGATTGATCTGCGCGTCCGAGATGACCTCGTCCGCGCTTGAGACGGCGCGCCGAAAGCCATACTTTGCGCCGATGTCTCGCGCCGTCACGCCAGACGCAGTCGCAATCGAGTGAAACTCTACGCCCGCTGCTTTCAGGTTGGGCAGCAGCATGGCCTTCGCATAAGCTCCCGCGCCGATCAAACCGAGTCGAACGCTTTTAGGTAAAGCAGCCGCCGCAGCGGCCTGCTTACCCTTTGCCTCAGGCGACCATTTGATCTGCTTCTCCAGCTCGCGTTCGATGTCATAGCGAAGCAGGACACCCAGGTAAGGCTCGTTCGTTTCGCCCGTGATTAACTGATAAGCACGCTCGCCCTCTTCTATGGGGAAGCGATGTGTGATGAGACGTTCGATGTTGATCCGACCTTCTGCGACCAGATCAAGGAAGGCCTCAAGGTTTCGCCCCTCAGTCCAGCGCACATAAGCGAAGGGATAATCGTGCCCGCGCTCTTCATATTCTGGATCGTAACGGCCCGGCCCGTATGACATGGAAATCTTGAGCGTCAGCTCGCGCTTGAAGTAGAGAGCGCGCGGAACGTCCAGCCCGACCAGCCCAACGGCGACGACGCGACCCTTGAGACGTGAAATCTCGCCCGCCAGCTCGACGGGTTGATTGGACGAAGTAGCGGCAGTAATCAATACAGCATCAGCGCCGCGCCCGCGCGACCATTCTAGGACAGCGCGCTTCGCATCATCGTTATTCAACATCGCGCGATCTGCGCCGAGAGAGCGCGCCAGCTCTACTTTCTGCGGATCAAGATCAAGACCGAAGACGCGGCATCCGTTCGCTTTTAAGAGTTGGACTGTCAGTTGGCCCAACAGGCCAAGCCCTATGACGACGACAGATTCTCCAAGAGTCGGCTCAGCGAGCCTGACGCCCTGCAAAGCGATAGCGCCGAGCGTGCCGAACGCGCCCGCCTCGAACGCCGCGCCCTCAGGCAAACGCACGCAGAGATTCTTCGGCACGGAGAGCACTTCGGCGTGCGAAGCGTAGCCCACACCTGCGCAGGCCACGCGATCATTGACACGAAACTCCGTCACATCCGGGCCTGTGCCGACGACTATCCCTGAGGCGCTGTAGCCCAGCGCCGTCGAAGTGCCTAGCTTTGTCAGCACGGCATTGACGGTATTGATGACGCCTTCGCTTCTGGCCCTTTGAAGCACCTGTTTGACTTTGTCCGGATTTTCTCTGGCCCTGTGCAGAAGTCCTTTGCGGGCCGTATCGACCGTCATGCGCTCAGTGCCTGCGCTGATCAGAGAGGCTGCGGCGCGCACCAGCACACGCCCCCGCTGCGCGGCAGGACTGGGCACATCCATCACCTTCACTTCGCCCGTTTTGGAGTCCTGAAGAATCTGTTTCATATCAAGAACAAGCTTTGACTTGGAGACACAGGCCAAAGAGGAGAGACTATCTTCTCAAGGTTGAGTCCGTCAATCAGGCCGAATGGGCAGTAGTGGGTCAATTTGGATTTGAGAGTGATGGGAATTGTCATTTACCACAGAGACACAGAGAACACAGAGGGAGCACAGAGAGTTGAACATCAATCAAGCCTCCGTGCTATCTCCGTGCCCTCTGTGTCTCTGTGGTGAGTCTCAATTCTCCGCATATTCAAACTAACCTGTTACCGAACGGGCCTATTTATCCGCCACATCTAAACTGATGCGTTTATTGATGCGGGAGGATTTTTATTGACAACACTCAATCACTTTGTTAGTTATGCAGCACATTGAAAAGCGTGCGGCAGGCGGCGAGTCGAGAGAACGGCCTTTTTATCTCTCATCTATTTTCGCGCTAGGGGCTCGCGCTTCTCTTTTAAAATCGGCGCGGTGCGCCACGCGCGCGATACGAGTGTGAATCGAAATTTAAAACTAATCGAGGAGAGATAAGATGCAGCAACCTTCCCCTGGCTGGGCGCCACCGCCGCCCCCAGCCGCACCACCTGCGAACATTCCTAACTACTTGGTTCCGGCCATCATCTCAACCATCTGCTGCTGTCTGCCAGCAGGAATCGTCTCGATCATCTTCGCGACACAGGTCAACAGCAAGGTCGCAGCGGGCGACATACAGGGCGCAATGGACGCATCGGCCAAAGCCAAGATGTGGTTCATCATCGCGATTGTCGCCGGCGTCATCATCAACGGCATCGTCGGTATTCTTCAGGTAGCCGTCGGGACAAGATAAATTCCGAAGCGCCCCCGCGTCTTAAAAAGAGCGAGCGCGGCTCTTCTGACGCGGGCGCTCTCGGTAGTCTTCAGACGATATTAACTTTTGCGGCCACGGCGGGCCACGCTGATCCGAACAGAGGCTCAAGACCTCTGCTGAAGATGGGCGTGCCCGCCCCTTTCTATTCCTTCAACGCGCTTCGCAACACATCCTCTCGTTTAGTTATGCGCGGGCTTTGACGGGCCCATCCTTCCACACACGACTCGTCAACAGTAAATCCACACGCGAATCGGCGGCTGAGCCTCGCTTGTCGCAACGCTCTGCGTCATGTTACTTTGCTGAGTTTACGGGAGGGCCGCAGTGGCTCTCTGTACAGTGCGCGGGCTCGGATACAAGCGCTCTTGAAGTGAGCGCAGGCGTCCGCTCCTTATTGGCGCGCGCTTCACCTCTACAGGATGTCTAACGCCGAATACAATCTAAAGGATCGCGTGCGCGCCTTCTGGCAGGCGAACCCGTGCGGCACGAAGTTCAGCGATGCCGAGCCGGGCACGCGTCTTTTTTACGAGCGCGTCGAAGAGCACCGCTATACGAAGGAATGGCATATTCCTGCCGCCGCCGGTTTTGATGCGGCGCGTGGCCTGCGCGTGCTTGAAATAGGCTGCGGGCTAGGCACGGACGGGGCGCAGTTTGCGCAAGCGGGCGCTGACTACACGGGCATTGATTTGACTGAGGCTGCGGTCGATTTAGCGCGCAGGCGTTTTGAGTTGTTCGGTCTGCCGGGCGAGTTTCGCACGGCGGACGCTGAGAATCTGGATTTCGCGGACGCCACTTTCGATCTGGTCTATTCGCACGGCGTGTTGCATCACACGCCAGACACTGAGCGCGCCGTCAAAGAAATTCATCGCGTGCTTAAACCCGGCGGTGTGGCGAAAGTCATGCTCTATCACAGAGACTCTTATAACTACCGCATTAACATAGGTGTGCTGCGCCGCGCCGGAGCGCGCCTGCTCAAAACCGAACCGGGCTTAAAAGTGGTTCATCGTCTGACGGGCGAGCCCTTGGAATCTCTGCGCGAGCACGCACGGCGTATCAAAGAGGATTCGGAAAGCTATCTTGCGCCGGGTGAGTTTTTGAACCAGCACACGGATGGCGCTGGCAATCCGCTCGCGCGCGTCTATACCAGGCGCGAGGCGCTTGAGCTGTTCAAGGATTTCTCCGAGGTGGAACTGCGCACCTACTTTTTGAACAAACGCTGGCTGCCACTGATCGGCAACATCTTGCCACGCTCGATAGAATCACGCCTGGCCTCGCGCTGGGGCTGGCATCTATGGATTTATGCGACAAAGTGAAAAGCAGTTTTCAGTTTTTAGTTTTCAGTTTTCAGCTAAGAATTAACGGGCGAGCAGCGAGCTTGGATGGCTGGTAACTAAAAACTGAAAACTGAAAACTAAAAACTGATTATGCAAACTATTCTTGTGACGGGTGGGGCGGGCTTTATCGGCTCGCATCTGGTTGACAGGCTTCTGTCGGAAGGCGTGTGGCGCGTTCGTGTGGTTGACGATTTTAATGATTTCTACGCGCCGGAAATAAAGCGCTTGAATGTGCGCGCGCACCAGCAAAATCCTGCGTATCGTCTTTATGAGGCCGACATCCGTGACAGAGAGCGCCTGGAAGAGATTTTTCGTGCGGAGAAATTTGATTGCATAGTACATCTGGCGGCGCGCGCGGGCGTGCGCCCGTCGCTGGCTGAGCCAGTGCTGTATGCGGAGACGAATATTACCGGCACGCTCAATTTGTTGGAGCTGGCGCGCGGGCATAATGTCCGGCAGTTCGTCTTTGGCTCGTCATCGTCCGTTTATGGCATCAACGCCAAAGTCCCGTTTAGCGAGGAAGACCCTATACGCCAGCCCATCTCGCCCTATGCGGCGACGAAAGCGGCCGGCGAGTTGCTGTGCCATACTTACTCGCATCTCTACGGGATACGCTCGGTCGCTTTGCGCTTCTTTACGGTTTACGGCGCGCGCCAGCGTCCTGATCTGGCGATTCACAAATTCGCGCGCCTGATTACTGAAGGCCGAAAGATTCCAGTCTTCGGCGACGGCACGACGCGACGCGACTACACTTATATTGACGACATCATCGCGGGCGTGCGCGCCGCCATTGATTACGACGCGAGCCCTTACGAAGTCTTTAATCTGGGAGAATCGCAGACGGTCGAGTTGAACCAATTGATCGCGCTGCTTGAAAAAGAGCTTGATCGGCAGGCTCTCGTTGATCGACAGGGAATGCAGCCCGGCGACGTGCCGCAAACTTACGCCGATGTTTCCAAGGCTCGCCGACTGCTTGGCTACAATCCGCAGACAAAGATTGAAGACGGGATCAAGCGTTTCGTCCAGTGGTTCAGGAGCAAAGAGAGCTGAAGGCGAATGACGCACCCGGTGCATACTGCGACGATCAATCTCTCGAACGCTTTGAGTTGGAGGAGGCGCGCTTTTCTTCTACTGTGTGTGCTGGCGCTCTCTTTCGCAGTGCGCGGACTGACGGCGGAGTTTATGCGCGTGCGCCTGATGGATGCCGGATGGTTTCAGGCGGGCACGTACGCCATCTTTGACAATCAGGCGCGCGACATCCTGGATGGTCACGCATCAGCGTTCTGGATAGACGATCCGCAACGCACACAGGCGGCCGTCTATCCGCCGGGCTATCCGCTGTGGCTGGCTCTCGTCTACAGCGTAAGCCAGGAGCGATCCGCTTACAGTGTGCAGAATGTGCAGTGGGTTCTGGATGCGATCAGCGTCCTGCTGGTCGTAGGCATTGGCGTGACGGCTTACGGATGGCGCGTTGGCTTAGTCGCGGGCGCGCTCTGCGCGCTCTCGCCGCTGCTGGCGTTGTACGGCGCGACACCTCTAGCGGATGCGCCCGCAAGCTGGACTGTGCTCGGCGGCGTGTGGATGCTTCTGCTCGCTGCGCGCGGACGTAGCTGGAAATGGGCGCTGACGGCTGGCCTGATGATCGGCTTATCGTGCTGGCTCAGAGCCAACGCATTGTTACTCGCTGCGGGATGGGCCATCGCTCTGCTCTTAGTGTTGCGCGTGGCGTGGCGCGAGAGAATTCTTTTAGCAGGAGCGGTGACGCTCGGCGCTCTGTTGCTTGTTGCTCCCATCATGGTACGAAACGCTCTGGCATTTCATGCGTTTCTTCCGACGGGACTGGGTGTGGGTACAAACCTGTGGGAAGGAATCGGTGAGACGGAGCGCGCGGCGGAGTTCGGGGCTGTCTATAGTGACGAGAAACTGGTTGCACAGGAGCGCGCCGCGATGGGACTCGCGCCGGATGCTCCGCTTGGTCTTTACTGGCCCAACGGTGTCGAGCGTGATCGTGCGCGCACTCGCCGAGCGCTTTCTGTTATCTCGCAGCATCCCTTCTGGTACGCGCGTGTGATGCTGCGTCGCATGTGGGGCTCTCTGAATTATGCCGGCGAGCCTTCGACCTTTTACGGCTTCGCCGGAATCAATGTCACGAGCCGCAAGTGTCTGCCGCAGGAGCTGCGTGGCGGCGTGCTCGCCTTCTTCGTAAATATTCTGGGAATGGTTCAAAGCGTCTGGCGTCACGTGGCGCTGCTCCTTATCGTCGGCGGAGTAATCGTGTCGCTGCGCACGGGTTGGCGCACCTCTACGCTGCTGTTGACGACTGCGCTTTACTATTTGATCGTCGGCTCCTTTATGCACATGGAGATACGTTACGGCTTGCCCATGCAGGCGGTGCTGATCGTCTTTGCCGCGCTCTTCGCCTCACGAATTTTTGAATTGATACGCGATTGGCGAAGGCGTAAAAGTGAGGGCGAGCGTTCGAACAAGTTAAGGGAGGCCGTCGAGCACCAGACATGAAGCAGAAGCTTTTGCCATATCTCGCCTGTCCCGCGTGTGGGGGCGAGATACGACTGCTCTCTGTGGCGCGCCGGGAAGATGACGGCGAGATTTTAGAGGGCGATCTTGATTGCGCTTTGTGCGACCGCCATTTCCCCGTCGTGCGCGGCGTCCCGCGCTTCGCCGCGCTTGACGAAGTAGAGCAGGAGAAGGCTCAGACCGCCGCGAACTTCGGCTGGCAGTGGCAGCATTTTACACAGGAGGACGAGCGCTACACGGAGCAATTCCTCGGCTGGATTGCTCCCGTTCGTCCCGACTTTTTTCGCGACAAAGTCGTGCTCGAAGGCGGGTGCGGCAAGGGCCGTCACACGCAGCTCGCAGCCCAATGGGGCGCACGCGAGGTTATCAGTATTGATCTGAGCGCGGCGGTCGAGACTGCGTTTGCGGCGACGCGCCGGATGGAGAACGCGCATATTGTGCAGGCGGATATTTATCATCTGCCGCTCAAACCCGTTTTCGATTACGCTTTTTCGGTCGGCGTGCTGCATCATCTTCCGCGCCCGCGCGAAGGTTTTCTGTCTCTGGCCTCGAAGGTCAAGCGGGGCGGTCATATTTCCGCATGGGTTTACGGCGCGGAGAATAACGAGTGGATTACGCGCCTGGTCAATCCTCTGCGCGAGCGCGTTACTTCGCGCATCAATCGTAGAAGCCTGCTGCATCTCTCGAAACTGCCCACGGCGGCGCTGTTTGCTGCGACAAAACTGGTCTACGGCCCGCTCAACAGAAGCCCTGGCGGCGCTGCACTCGCGCGCCATTTGTTCTACAATGACTACTTGTTTGCGATCTCGGAGTTCGGCTGGCGCGAGCAGCACACCATCGTCTTCGATCATCTGGTCGCGCCCACGGCCTTTTACATTCCGCGCGAAGAGTTTGAAGAGTGGTGGCGAGAAATTGGAGCGAGCGAG
>DATLMN010000223.1:0-30158 GCA_035537255.1 Pyrinomonadaceae bacterium
GCGACGCATCATCATACTATTTCTGCGCGACGGTCATCTGTAGTCTGATTGGACAAAGCTTAGGGATTTATTCAAAATAAATCGGCGTGAGTCCGAAAGATGCCCGGAATAAACAAAGCTCATTGGCAACGTTTGAAGCTGGCTGCTCTGTTCGAGTGATCCATCATGTCTTATGGCGTTCTGCTGCTGATAGAGATAGTGCTGGTCTTTATCCTGCTTGTTCTGTTTGCCTCGACCCCGCCCGCAGGGTTCAACGATTAAACCCCTCCTGCTTTATTAGCATGTAGGCTTACGCTTGCCGCCGCATGTGCCGCTTGCCGCGAGGATGTGTTATATTTTCCCTCCGCTCCAATCCGAAAATCTTATTCCAAGGAATTTATTTATCATGTCAGGACACTCCAAGTGGCACACTATCAAGCACAAGAAGGGTGCGCTTGATGCCAAGCGCGGCAAGCTCTTTACGAAGCTGATCAAAGAGATTCAGGTCTCTGCGCGCACGGGCGGCGGCGATGTTAACGCCAACGCGCGCCTGCGCAAGGCCGTCTCTGACGCCAAGGGCGCGAACATGCCCAACGACACGATTGAGCGCGCCATACGTCGCGGCACTGGCGCGGAAGAGGGCGTCACCTACGAAGAGATTACCTACGAGGGTTACGGGCCGGGCGGCGTCGCCATCATGGTCGATTCGATGACCGATAACCGCAATCGCACCGTCGCGGAGATCAGGCACATCTTCTCTAAAAACGGCGGCAACATGGGAGCCAGCGGCTCTGTCAGCTACCTCTTCGATAAGAAGGGCTATATCGTCGTCGACAAGAGTGCGAAATCCGAGGAAGAGCTTTTCGAGCTGGTGATCGAAGCGGGGGCGGATGATCTGCGCGACGACGAAGACAATTTCGAGATCATCACTGCGCCCGAAAACTTTGACGCCGTGTTGACGGCCGTCAAGGGTGCAGGCGTCGAGCCGCAGGTGGCGGAAGTCGAGATGGTTCCGCAAAACTACATCAAGCTCGAAGGCAACGAAGCGCGGCTGATGCTCAAGCTGATGGAATCTTTGGAAGACCACGACGACGTACAGAAAGTCTCCGCCAACTTCGACATCAGCGAAGCAGACATGGCCGGAGCGTAAACATGGTTAAAGGATGACAAGGTTCTAGCGACGATGAAAACCGGCTGAGCCTTCATCTCTCGTCCTTAAACCCCCCTTGGCTGCTTATCCGTCGGGCGTTCAGAAAAAGTCTGCTCTTTCAAGGCTTCATGTGCGTCAAGCGCGCCCTTATGACGCTTTCGCTCGGCGCGCGAGATGACCCGTTTATTTAAGTCTCAACCTCACACTCCCTTGCATGCTAATTATCGCTTGCCTGCTGAAAATAATCTTGCAAGCTGAATCTGTAGGTGATAATGTTTGCGGCATATAGAGATGACTCGCTTAACCTGAATGCTGCGCCGTTGCCGACCTGCACCGATAAGCGAAAACCGTTCCGTTTAAAATCAAAACCTTCAGTTCTGATTTTTGAAATTTAAAGCTCAGAGACGAGAAGTATTCGTCATTCCGGTATTCAGTTTGATTAGTTATACCGCGTCATCAACAGGGAGTCCCGACAATAATACGGGTTTGACTCGCCAAGTAGAGTCATAGGAGGCAAGCTATTTATGAATTTCACTTCATCTTTCGTGCGTGCAGTGCAGAGAGGAATCCTCTTATCAGTTACGATAGTCCTCTTATCTGTAGTCGCCATCGCCCAGACTGAGACGGAGACTGGGCCAACTCAAACTCCGTCGCCGACTTCAAGTCCAACTCCATCTTCGAGTCCAGAGCCGGCTGCGATGCCGTCTCCGTCCTCAAGTCCGACTCCAACTTCAAGCCCATCGGCGAACGGGTCTGCCACCGAGACTAAAGAGGAGGGAACGGTCAAAGGAACAGTGAGGGTTGGTGCTACTGATGCCCCGTTAGAAGGAGCGACAGTTGTGCTGACGCCCAGGGGTTGCATCTGTGATACGTGTGAGAATGCCTGTGATTGCTGCTCGGGAAGAACAGTCACGACGGACAACTCGGGTCACTTCACGGTTTCAGTCCCTGCGGGCCTGTACAACGTCAGGACAGTCTACGCCAACGTATCTAAGGACGAGCCCTCCGGCATTGAAGTTAAGGAGGACAAGACCAGAAAGATCGAAGTGGACCTGGGGGTGGCAGCGACGACGGCCGCTCCACCGCAGTGAACCCTTTTTGAGCTGCTTACGGGTCACATTGCATGCCCGACAACAAGAACCCTCTTGACCCTCGTGACATCGGACGCTGACGATGAGTGAAGATGATGCTACGCCTAAAAGACCGGACCTCGGCGAGTTAAAGTACGAACTACTTAAAGATGTAGAGAAAGAATTTCTTAAAAGAGAGATTCTCAAAGAGCTTGACGCTGCCCCGAAGGGCGATCCCTCCTTTTTTCAGCGCCCCGGGTTCAAAGCTCTGGCAGGCTTTTTTCAACACTCGGCCGTCCTTCTCTTTCTAGGGTTTCTTTTGACGGGTGTGATCGGGAGCGCGCTGACCTCCACCTGGCAAAATAACTCCTGGATCGCGCAGCAATCCTTACTCGCCAAACAGCGCATCCTCGATCAGAAATATGAGTTGGCGAGTACCGTGGCCAAGGCCGTCGGAGATACGCATGCTGCCCCGAGCAGCATCCTGGTCTTTTTTGCGAATGAGGACACGCCAGAGAGCCGTCAGGCAGACCTCCCCAAGCTCGTCGAATACTGGCGACAAACACACCGTGAATGGCTTGTTAATCACAACGTGCTGCTCCAAAAAATCACCGTCTACATCAGAGATGAGAACGCACGGACAAACTTCGAAGACATCATTCTGGAAAGGAAACAAACGAATAACAGTATCGTCAACCTCCTGGAAGTGATGAACAAATATAAGGGTGATAAATTTAAAGTCCCGGACAGATTGCCTATCAAACCTGAAGAGCTCACCCCTCTTCTCAAAGAGATTTTGGCTTATGATGAAAAGGTCAAGGAGGCCAGGTCGACAGCTCAAGGTGGGCGTCCGAACAAAGACAGCGGAAAGCAGATTGCAGCCCTTGAAGAGGAACAAGCCATTAAAAAGATCAAATTCTTCGCGGGCCATGCGACTTTACATCTGAACACGGCCAACCTTGAAGCAAGAAATTTAATGATGATTATGGCGCGTGAGATTCAGGAAGACTCGTATCCGCCGAGCCCTAAGGGTTTTTGGTCTACGCTCTACGAAACATTCGGGTTCGGCTCAGATAAGCGGCCGCCTGCTCGAAAAGCAAACCTCAACGCGGAAGCAAACTCTAATAATCTTAATCGTTAATAGTTGCAGACAATGACGGACTCAAGAGATTAAAGCGAGTCCATTGCTATCGGTGTGGTCGCCGCACGACATACGTATCGACAAGCCTTGGTCTGGGCTGGCCGTCATATGTGGGCCGAGTCTGCGGCGTGGGCTGCGCGCGCCTTTTAATCGTCGTTATCGCGGGAGCATTCGACCTCACTACAGGCGCACGCGAACTAATTGACCGGCGCACTCTAGGCGCTTGATCGAACTCAACACTGACTGCCTCAGCGGTCGCGGCTAAAGACTGAGTTGGTACTGATTGACTGCGCCTGTAGGTTGTGACGCCGATGGCCATCGCACCGGCGGTCAGCATCAGACCCACGAACGCCGCCAGCAGCCACGATCCCTTTTTCGATAAGAGAGGCTTGAGCCCTGATCCGCTATTTGTCGTCGAGCTATAATTTGTAGACAGGGACTCTGCGGCGAGCGGCACAACGGGTCGGGCCTGCAACTCCGCCACCTCATCGAAGCGCGGCGTCGGAAGTATCGTTTCCGGCGAATCAACTTCTGTCCCTATAGCTTTTTGAGGCGCTTGTCCCACAAAAATACTCCTACTTTGACCGAATCTAATACAAAACTCTCTTGATTTATTAAAACTAGCAAGAATCAGTCCAAAGGCGACCATTTTCTGTAAAAACCGCACGGAACGCGGCCAGCTTCTGCGCCGGGCAGACGATCAATAAGTTCGCCTTCAAACTAATTCTCCGGGGACGGCTGTTCTTCATGTATAATCCGGTCAAAGCATAATCAAAAGGTTCTCATCCAGCCGAGTTCCGAAGAGCAAGACGCAGGTTGAGAAACTTGTTCAGAACTATAATTTTCGCAATCAATTTTTTGCAGAGGCTAGAGAACATCGCTTGCGCGTATTAGGCATTGATCCTGGAAGTGAGACGACGGGCTGGGGGGTCGTCGAGGGCGATGGACGGCGTTACAGCCTGATCGAATACGGCACGATCAAAGCCCCTGCGCGCGAGCGTTTCTCGCTGCGACTTTTAAAGATCAGCGACGGGCTCGAAGCCGTGATCGCGCGTCTCAAGCCGGATGCCTGTTCGATTGAAGAGGCTTTCTACGCGACCAACGTCAAGGTTGCGCTCAAGCTGGGCCAGGTGCGCGGCGTCGCGCTGCTCGTCGCCGAACGCGCGCATTTAGAGATTCACGAATACAGCCCGCGACTCGTCAAGCAGACGGTCGTCGGTTACGGCAATGCCGAAAAGCATCAGGTGCAGGAGATGGTGCGCGTGCTGCTCGCGCTCAAGGCCGTCCCTGAGCCGCACGATGCGGCGGATGCGCTGGCCAATGCCATCTGCCATTTTCATCACGCAGGAGCACCCGGGCGATTACTCACAGCAGATGCCCGCGTGAGCCTGGCAAACAATCTGACGCCTGCGACTCGCCGCCGCGCTTCCCGCTAACTTCACCTGGCGGGAAGATAAAGATGACTTTGCGCGCGACGGCGAGCATGTCGCCTCAATCAACCTCACCTTGTAAAAGGAGGCAAGGGCAAAATGTCTCTCTATTTCTCACTATCAAAATCAATTGTCGGGAGAGTTTTCATTACGCTGATCGCAGCGCTTCTCTGCGCGCTGTGCTCTCTCGTTGAAACGTCTGCACAGCAGCGTCGGCGCGTGCCCATCACCAATCGCAGTGCCGTCGTCGTCGATGAAAGGCTGGCTGTGCTGCGCGACGGGCCGGAACTGTCTGCGCGTCTCTTACAGAGAATGAGCCGTGGGCGTGTGGTCTTAATACTCGGCACAAAGCGCACAAGCGATGGGCTGACGTTTTACCGCGTCGCCGTGACTAGACGAACCGGCGGATGGCTACAGAGCGAGGCGGTCGTCTCGCCCGGACGCTCAGGTGATGATGAAAGATTGCTGCGGCTGATTCGCGGCTCGGAGGATTTCGACCGCGTCGTGCGCGCGCGAATCTTCCTGGACCTGTTCCCCAGATCGCCCGCGCGCCCGCAGGTGCTCTCGATCTACGCGGAAGCGGCAGAAGCTGCCGCCACAAGGCTCTCTCGCGACGCCTCACGCCGTCTGAACGAGCGCGAGATGGCGGCCAATGGTGCGCCGCTGTTCAGTTATTACCTCAGCTACAGCGGGCTCGACCGTTACCGTCGTCAGGGCATCACCTTTACCTTCAATCGCGCGTCGAAACAGTTTCACTACGACGGCGAAAGCTGGCGCGAAATTCTGCGCCGCTACCCGCGCAGCCCTGAGGCGGAGGAGGCGCGCAAGCGTCTCGATGCGCTCTCGACCAACAGTACTCAATAGGGGCTGATACAAACTCACACCCGGATCATTCGAGATGACCTAAACAGCTTAGGCTCTGGCAGGAGTGACGGGTAATCCGACTAATAAGTTTAGTTACCATCTGGTGACTCGCTAGACGTGTCGATGGTGGAGCGGCGAACGGGACAGACCTTGGATCGTCTGCAAGTCTTAGCCGTCCTCCAGCAAATATGTGGCGAAGCTGTGGCGTCAGCGTGTAGCATATACAGTGCCTCGGAAATTCAATTAGTATTTACTGAAAATTACTTGACTGCTGTTCCCATGTGCTGACGAACAAAGAGAGAGTCGCCATTTTGTCTTGTAAGGACGGGCGAAACAAGACTGGCGATTGATCGCTTGAGGCTGACGATGACCAGGCCAGACGTTATGAAATGCGATGTTTTACTTGTCACAGTCACTGACATCGAGACTGAGTCTTTACTTGAAACGGCCAAAATTCTGACGGGCCGCGATTACAAGGAACGGCTAGGACAGCACAAAACCTATTTTGACTTGGGAGTAATCGGCGGCGTCAGTGTGTTTGCGGTCAGGTCTGAAATGGGCTCAGACACAACAGGCGGCTCTTTGCTGACGGTTAAGGACGCCATCGCAGAAGTAAAACCGTCAACGGTCATCATGGTTGGAATCGCCTTCGGCGTTGATCCCGAGAAGCAGAAGATCGGCGACATCCTCATCGCAAAGCAGCTTCAATCTTATGACCTTCAGCGTATAGGGACGACAGAAACGGGCGCTCCTAAAATCACTTTGCGGGGAGATAAACCGCACTGCTCAGCAATGCTGCTTGATCGTTTTCGTGCAGCTCGCCTGCGCTGGAACAAAGTGAAAGTGAGATCCGGGCTGATGCTGTCCGGGCAGAGCTTGATTGATAACCTTGATTTCAGAGACAGATTGCTAGCCTTATCCGAAGAGGCAATCGGCGGTGAAATGGAAGGAGCAGGTCTATACGTTGCCTGTCAGCAAAGCAAGATAGACGGGATTCTGGTGAAAGCGATCTGCGATTGGGCCGATGGGAAAAAAGGTGACGACAAAGAACAGAACCAGAAGACCGCCGCGCAAAATGCCGCTGAGTTCGTCATTGAGACACTCGCCTCCGGGCTGCTGGCAAAACCGCAATCTGAATCTTCAACAGAAGATGACCTGGATGTTATCAAACTTCGAACGCAACCATCTTCACCCCTAGCACCCGACAAGATTTCCATCGCCCGTTTACCCACGAGCGGCCCAGACCTCTTTGGCCGCGACACCGAATTACAACTTCTAGACGACGCCTGGGCGAATCCCAACACCAACATCATCACCTTCGTCGCCTGGGGCGGCGTAGGCAAAACGGCACTGGTCAATCACTGGCTCAAGCAACGCATGGCGCGCGACAATTATCGCGGCGCAGAACGCATCTATGGCTGGTCGTTCTACAGTCAGGGTACGAGCGAACGCGCCACCTCCGCCGACCTGTTCATTGATCAAGCGTTGCGCTGGTTCGGAGACACAGACCCGACGCAAGGCTCACCCTGGGACAAAGGCGAACGCCTCGCACACTTCATCCGTCAAACGCGCACACTGCTCATCCTAGACGGACTCGAACCGCTGCAATATCCACCGGGGCCGCAGGAAGGGCGATTGAAGGATACAGCGTTGCAGACGCTCCTTGTCGAGTTGGCAGCGCAGCAAGCGGGGCTGTGCGTAATTTCGACGCGCGAGCGGGTCGGCGATCTAGTCGAATTTGAAAACGGTATGGTCGCGCAACATGATCTTGAGCATTTGTCGCCGCAAGCAGGAGCGCAGCTTTTACGCGCGCTGCGAGTCAAAGGCGATGGTGATGAATTGGAACAGGCAGCAAAGGAATACGCAGGCCACGCGCTGGCGCTTACCTTGCTGGGCAGTTACCTCGCCGATGTCAGCGGCGGCGATATTCGACGGCGCAACGAGATTGAAAGCTTAGAAGAAGACGTGCGGCATGGTCGCCACGCCGAGCGGGTGATGCGGGCATATGAAAAATGGCTGGGCGAAGGCGTAGAACTGGCAGTGCTGCGCTTGCTGGGGCTCTTTGATCGTCCCGCCGAAGCTTCCTCTATTAATACCTTGCGCGCCGCTCCCGCTATTCCGGGGCTGACCGAAGCGTTGCAGCATTTGAAAGAGCAAAAATGGCAACAGGCATTAGCAAAGCTGCGCCGCATCAAGCTGCTGGGCACAGCATCGGCAACTGAGCCTGACACGCTGGATGCGCACCCGCTGGTGCGCGAGCATTTCCGGCAGCAACTCAAACGCGAACGCCCAGACGCTTGGCGCGAAGCCAACAATCGGCTCTACGAACACCTCAAGCGCACGGCCAAAGAATTACCCGACACGGTGGAAGAGATGTCGCCGCTCTACTCCGCCGTATCGCATGGTTGCGCAGCGGGCAGGCATCAGGAGGCGTTGATTGAGGTCTACTGGCGGCGGATTTTGAGATACAAAGCGTTTTTCAGTTCTAAACAACTCGGTGCATTGGGTGCTAATCTGGCGGCGCTGTCTAGCTTCTTTGAAATACCTTGGGAACAACCGGTAGCAGGACTTCTGGATGTTGAAAAAGCATTTGCGCAGAGCGAGGCGGGCTTTTATTTGCGCTCGTTGGGACGATTGAAGGAAGCGGCACAACTATTACAGGCAGGATTTGAGGCGCAGATCGCAAGCGAGGGCTGGAAAAACGCTGCTATCCTAGCCAATAACCTCAGTGAACTCTATCTGACCATTGGCGACCTGCCGCAGGCGCTCAAGCTTGCCCAGCAGAGCGTGGAATTAGCTGATCGCAGTGGTGATATATTTGAACGAACGAGTGAGCGAACAACGCTGGCCGATGCTCTACACCAAGCGGGGCGCAACGAGGAAGCTACTGTTGCCTTACGCGAGGCCGAAGAGATGCAACAACAGTGGCAACCTCAATACCCGTTCCTTTATTCAATATGGGGATTTCGGTACTGTGATCTGCTGCTCGCTCAGGGGCAGGTGCAGAAAGTGAAAGAACGCGCCGCCCAATCGCTTGAATTGGTAAAAATAACTGGTGATCTGCTTAGTATCGCGTTGGACAATCTCTCTCTGGGACGCGCATGGCTGCTAGAAGCGCAACAGGCAGGAGCGGGCGATACCACGCAGGCGGTGGAGTTTTTACCGCGCGCTGTGGATGGGCTGCGGCAAGCAGGGGATATGATTTACTTGCCGCGCGGATTGCTGGCGCGCGCGGAGTTGCACCGGGTCAGGGGTTATTACGGGCTGGCTGGGCGCGATCTGGCCGAAGCGTTGCGCATTGCTACGCGTGGCGGGATGGGTCTGCATCTAGCTGATTATCATCTGGAATCTGCGCGGCTTCATCTGGCGCAAGGCAATCGGGACAAGGCTCGTGAGCATTGGGAGGCAGCCAGAGAGATGGTCGAGCGTATGGGCTATCATCGGCGCGACAAGGAAGTTGATGAGATTGAGCAGCAGCTACGCTCCAAGTAAGGGCAACGGATTGTCGAGGGTGGCTGCCGCTGCCGAGCGAACCGATACGAGTATTGGGCGATGTCGAAGAGCTTATTGCGTAGTGCCATCAGCATGATTGACTGTCGGCGAGAGGGCGGGGTGTCGCTTAAACCCTTGCGAGGCGGCGGTATTCTCTCGGGGTAATCCCTGTCCAGCGACGAAAGGCTCTGTGGAAGGCGCTGGGCTCGGAGAAGCCGAGGAGGTAGGCCACCTCGCAGATCGCCATTTGCGGCTCGCTGAGGTAACGCTTGGAGAGATCGCGGCGTATCTCGTCGAGCAGGTCCTGATGGGTTGTGCCCTCTTCCTTGAGCCTTCTTTGAAGAGTGCGGGGGCTTGTGCCCAGTTGTTGAGAGATTGCCTCAAGGTTCATGTCGCCGCCGTTTAAGGCTTCGAAGAGGAGGGAGCGCACCTCTTCGGCGAGGCCGCCGCGCCTTGGAAATTTTGTCAAAAGCTGCTCGGCGTGTCTGTCCAGCACGGCGCAGAGAGCGGAATCGGCCTCGACTATTGGAAGGCTCAACAATGATTGCTCGAAGATGAGCTGGTTGAGGGGGCGGGAAAAATGGACGGGGCTGCGAAAGATGCGACGATGCTCCAAGGTGTCTGCGGGCTCGCTGTGCTCGAACGTGACCTCAAGCGGTGTCCAGTCCGTGCCGGTCGCAATGCGTGCGAATCTTAAAGTGATCGCCAGCGTCATCTCACAATCATGACGACAGTGGTCTGCATCCAGATTGACGTAGCGATAGCTGAGTCGCGCTAGACCATCCCTGACCTCCAAACTGTACCCGGCCCCGTCTGTCCAGATCGAATGATAACGGACGATGCGGCCCAGGGCTTCTCCAAGCGTCGGGCTATTCATCAGGACATAACCCAACAGATCGAAGACCTTCGCACTGATGCGCTCGCTCAGGTGAAGCCCGAAGGCCGTATCGCCCGTCAACTGCGCCGCCGCTTCATAGAGCGAGACGATCTGCGCGTAAGGAATCCGATTGTCCGCATCGTCTAGCAGTGAAGGGTCCAGGTGGACGGCGCTGTAGAGCGCTTGCGGCGAGACGCCTGCGGCACTTGCCGCATCTACGATTTTGCCGACGGCTTTGATGGAAATCGTGGGCACACGAGGCATAAGAACGAACCTCAACTCTTAAGGAAACTTTATCCCAGGCGAAGCGCACGCGACAAGCCCTGCCAGACCCTTCGGACATATCCCCTTTGACGCCGACGGTCAATGGCTTGGCGTCGGAGGTCATTACGTTTCTCTACACGTTTGAGTAGATTGAGCGTTTCAAAAGGGTGTACCTGAGGTGATGATAAATTTGATTTAAGAGCCAAGGAGAAATTATGTTCGGCAGATTTTTACCGCTCGCCTTTTCCGTCTTTCTTGTTTTCGCTTCCGCCATGCTCCCGGCGACAGCGGCCCGCGCGCAGTCTTCGCCGCAAGGGCCGACCACTGCTGCTTCGCAGAGCGATACGGCTGCTGCTCCGCCTTACAGGGGTTACACTGCGCCGCAATATAAAGAAACTGTTCTGCAATCTCTTTACCTGACGATGCGCGACGGGGTGAAGATCGCCGTTGACGTGGTGCTGCCGAAGGGGCTCGCGCCCGGCGCACGGATTCCGGCAATCGTAGAGCAAACGCGCTACTGGCGCGCCCGTAAAGGACAAACGCCGAACAGCTATCAGCGCTTCTTTGCTTCCTACGGTTATGCCGTCGTCTGGGTGGATGTGCGTGGGACTGGCGCATCGACGGGCAGTTGGCCCACGCCCTGGTCACGCGAAGAGATCAAAGACGGCGGCGAAGTTGTTGACTGGATAATTCATCAACCCTGGTCCAACGGCCGCGTCGGCGCGATGGGCAGCTCTTACGGCGGAAACTCGGCGCTGCTGTTGGCTGTCCCCAATCATCCTGCGCTCAAAGCGATCATCCCGCGTCACTTCGAATTCGATGAGTACATGGATGTCCCGTTTCCCGGCGGGATTTTTAACGACTGGATGGTCAAAGCATGGAACGAGGGCAATCACCAGCTCGATCTTAATCCGGGCGTCAGGCCGGTTGATGCCGATGGTGATGAAAGCGCGCTCGCTGAAGCGATCAAAGCACACGCCCAAAATATAGAGCTTTACAGCGCGGCGCAGCAGGTCACTTACCGTGACGACAGGCCGTTCGGCAAATCTTCTTTGGACGATTTCAGCGTTCATAGCTTTCGTAATGAAATCAATCGCTCCGCTGTGGCGATCAACAGCTGGGGCGGCTGGCTGGACGCAGGGACGGCCGACGCGGCGATCAAAAGCTTTATGACCCTGAAAAATCCGCAGCGCGTGATCGTCGGCGCGTGGAATCACGGCGGCTCGCAGGACGCTAGCCCTTACCTGTCTTCGACCTCTACGGGAGTGCGCCGTCAATTCGAATGGCTGCGCTTTTTCGACCACTACTTGAAAGGCATTGACACGGGCGTGATGCCGTCACAGAGAACGCTGCTCTATTACACGATGGGCGAAGAGAAGTGGAAGGAGACAAACTCCTGGCCCGTTGCAGGAAGCCAGATGGTGCGCTGGTACATGACGAACGATCAAGCCCTCTCGAAGTCTGCTCCGACAGCGGCGTCGGGCTCAGACCGTTACACGGTTGACTTCGAGGCAACGACCGGCGAAAAAAATCGCTGGCGAACACAACTCGGTGGGCCAGTCGTTTATCCTGATCGCGCCGCAGAAGATCGCCGCCTGCTGGTCTACACGAGCAGCCCTCTAACAGAAGATATGGAGATCACTGGCTATCCCGTCATCAACCTGCGCGTCTCTTCGACGGCGAGCGACGGCGCGTTCTTCGTCTATCTTGAGGACGTTGATGAGAGCGGCCGCGTCACATACATCACGGAAGGACAACTGCGCGCCCTGCATCGCAAAGTATCTAAAGATAAACCCCCTTACTGGATGGAGACGCCTTATCACTCGTTCAAAAGAAAGGACGGAGCGCCTCTCGCTGCGGGTGAGGTCGCGGAACTGAGATTCGGGCTGTTGCCGACCTCCGTGTTGATCCGTAAAGGGCACAGCCTGCGCATCGCCATCGCCGGACACGATAAGAGCACCTTTCGTCGCATACCCGCCGAAGGCCCGCCCCCGGTGATTACTCTTGAGAGAAATAGTCACAACGCTTCGTTCATAGAACTGCCCGTCATCCGTCGTAACCAGTCGAAAGATTCTCCCGTCAATCTGTTAACCACGCCTCTGGGTAAAAGCGCCGCGACAGCGCAAACCGCGCCCGCCACGATGAAAGGTTCGAGATGCCTGCGACTCGTTAAGCCTGTCCCTCTAAGAGAAACTGCAAAGATTCCTGCGGCGTGTAATCCTTCGCCTCGCGGCCTTTGATAAAGACGCGTGCGCTTTTTTCGCCGAGCAGCTTTATCGAAGAGTCTTCGATGCGAAGCATTGTGCCTTCTCTTAGACCGACGACGTAGGTGTCTGGGTTGACCTCTATAAATTCCTGTAGGCGCTCGTCGCGGGTTTCTCCGGCGTGGCCCGTGGGGGTTGCGTCCGTGTAGTGAGGGTTGATCTGGAAGGGAATGAGGTTGAGCGCGTCAAGCGAAGGCGGCTCGACGATGGGCATGTCGTTGGTCGTGCGAATGGTCGGGCAAGCGACGTTTGATCCGGCGCTCCAACCGATGTATGGCGCTCCCTGTTCGACGCGCGCGCGGATTGCTCCGATCAATTTTGATTCGTAGAGGCCGCGCAGCAGGTGAAAAGTGTTGCCGCCGCCGACAGCGATGGCCTCCGCCTGACTGACGGCCTCAGTGGAGTCGCGCACTTCGTGAACAGATTCAAGCTGGTAGCCCAGCTCCTCGAAACGCTCGAGTACGGTCTTCGCGTATTCGTCGAAAGAGAAACGCACGCCGGCGAACGGCACGAAGAGAACTCTTTTAATCTCCGCGCCGAGAAATTCTTTGATCGCGTCCGCAGGATAGCCCAGATAGCGCTCACCGTAATTGGTAGAGTTGCTGAGCAGCAGTAATCTTTTATTTGTCATCTGTTTTCAGAATCGAAGAGCCTGAGACCGCGCGAGCGAGTCTCGGCCAGTTTTTCGAGATAGCGGTCGCGGCTGATAAGTTTTGCTCCGAGCGCCTGCATGTGCGGCGTCATCATCTGTATGTCAATCCAGGTGAGCCCGCGTCGCTTGAGGTGTTCGATCAAAAAGAGAAGCGCGAGCTTCGACGCGTTGGGTCGTAGATAAAACATGCTCTCGCCCGCGAACGCTCCGTCGGCATCCACGCCGTAAATCCCGCCGACGAGTGTGACACGACCATCACCTTCTTCTACCGTTTCCCAAGCCTCTGCGCTATGCACGAATCCGAGTCTGTGCAGCTCCGTGTAAGAGCGTATGACCTCGGGCGTAATCCATGTGCCGCTCTCTCCTGCGCGCGGCACGCGTGCGCATGCTCGTATCACCGAGCGAAAATCCCTGTCGATGGTAAACTGCAAATTTGTCCGGCGTCTCGCGCTTCGAAGACTTCGCGGGATGTGCAGGTCTGCGAATTCCAGTATGGCGCGCTCAGGGGGACAGAACCAGACCAGGGGCAGCCCGTCTATGGGCCAGGGAAATATCCCTTGTCGATAAGCCTCCAAAACATTTTCGGGCGCGAGGTTTCCGCCCACGGCGACGATCCCCTCTGCGGTCGAAAACTTCGGGTCTGGAAAACGTATAAGGCCCATCAGGCTTAGTAGCTTAAACTGACGCTTCCAAAACCGGCAAGCAAGGCGACAAGGGCGCTCTCTCGTCTATGCAAAATCGCTTGCGGTGCGACGGCTTTCATTCGGATAATAGAGCGCATATCCTGATGCGCTTGCGGGCTGCTGCATTCTACGTGCGGTGCTGGTATCTTATGCTCAAGAAGAGGCGCGCGTGTTCCATGCGCGCGCCGTTTAAATTATGTCCAGAATAACGGGTGAGCCAGACGAAGCGGTCGTCGTCGAGAGTAAAAGCAAAGAGAAGCTCAAGCCGCCTCCGCTCTACAGGGTCTTGATTCACAACGACGATTTCACGACGATGGATTTCGTCGTCTTCGTGTTGCAGACCGTTTTTCAGCGGACTGAAAGCGACGCCGTGCGCGTCATGCTTCAGGTACACACGCAGGGCGTGGGCGTCGCCGGCGTCTACACCTACGAGATCGCAGAGATGAAGGCGGCTAAAGCGACGGCCCTTGCGCAGGCACACGAATACCCGCTCCTCTTCACGATGGAGGAGAACTAAAAAACTTAAAGACACGATGACATCACAAAAGCCCAGACCAAAAGTCGTGGTCATCATGCCCGCCTATAATGCGGCCAAGACTTTGAGGATGACTTATCTGGAATTGCCGCACGATGTCGTCGACGTTGTGCTGCTGGTCGATGACGGCAGCTCGGACGAGACGATAGAGATTGCCCGACAGCTAGACCTCGAACTCTTTATACACAATCGAAATTATGGCTACGGGGGAAATCAAAAGACCTGTTACATAGAGGCGCTCAAACAGGGAGCGGACATCGTCGTCATGGTGCATCCGGATTACCAGTACGATCCGACTTTTCTCCCGAAGATCATAGAGCCCATCGAAAACGGAGAAGCAGAGGCCGTCCTTGGCTCGCGCCTGATGGGAGATTCGCCGACAAAGCAGGGAATGCCGTGGTGGAAATATCTTGGCAATCGGGTGCTGACGAAGATAGAGAATCTGGCCTTCGGTCTTCAACTCTCGGAATATCACACGGGTTACAGGGCTTTCAATAAGCAGGTGCTGGAAACGATTCACTTTCAGGGCAATTCCGACAAATTTATTTTTGATCAGGAGATCATCGCGCAGATCGTCGAGGCCGGATTCAGAATCAAAGAAGTATCCGTCCCGACGCGTTACTTTCCCGAAGCATCGTCGGCCAGTTTTATAGACAGCTCCATCTACGGCCTGGGTATTCTCTGGCTGGTCTTCCTCTATGTGCTTCATAAACAGAATATCCTGCCGCAAAAAAAATTCCAGAGCCTGAAGCGCAGATATACAAAGCTTGAGAAGGCTTCGCCGGACATCACTGCTTAACGCAGACGCTCAAGAGAGAGCGCACCTGTTTACTCATGAGCATAGAACAGTTGATGCGCAGGTTCTGTTTAGCGTTTAAGGTTGAAGACTTCGTCTGGTCTCATTCAGATAAAGCGCGAAGGCATGCTCGCCGTTCTCATACCACTTCGGCTCAAGCAATCGTAAAGAGTAGCCGTGTTGTTGAAGCTGTGCGGGCGGCCCTTCCGTGCCTCCTAATTTGCTGCGGCGATATTCGACGACGACCGTGTCCACCTGTTTGAGTCTCTCCGGCGTCCACGGAGTCCTGTAGCCCTGCCCCTCGAAAGGAACAGGCGTTAAGGCATCCCGTTCCTGAAAGGTTATGAAGACATACGTCTCCCAGTAGCCGCCCATGAGCACGCCGCGCGGCGCTTTTTGATTCAACACGAACGCCGTCTCTTTTATGGCCTGGTACTGCGGGCTAGAGACCTCTGCGGGGAAATTGACCTTCAGGAAGATCACGCCCGCGACGATCAGGAGCGATCTTGCATATTGCCTGACCTTAAAAAACTTCGCAGTCAAATCGAAAATCATAAACAGCAGTATCATCGCGCTGACAGGGACGAGCAAATGTGTCAAAGTCAAAAACCTGTCGTCATAGAGACTCAAACGAACGTGATGGACCAGCACGACGAGCACAAAATTCAGACACGCGATGCCGTAGCAGCCGACGATGAGCATCGTTGTGTCAAGGCTCAAAATCTCTCGTAACCTTTGAAGCGAACTCTTTCTCTTACTCACATGGAAGTAAAGATAGATGATGCCAATCGCGAGCAGCGCTACAGCGGGTAACAGATCGAGCGGCCACCATGAAAGCTTGCCGAGCGTGTTGAGATGGATTTTTAGATTCTCCGTCAAATAACCCGTGTCCAGCTCGAAGTTGGTCTTAAAATCGTTGCCGTAACGCTTCAGCCCGTACCTGTGATAGTTCATCTTTTGGAGTCTCTCAATGAGAGACGCCGAAAGTATCAACGCTGCTCCCAGAGTGATTCCTCTACGAAATTTTTTATTCGCGCGCGCCCCTTCAGTCTTCAAGTACATTCGCCAGCTTTCGACTCCGCACAGGAAAATGAGAAAAGGGGCGCTGGCGGGCGAACTCCAGACAGCGAAATACGAGAACCAGAGTACTAGAAACCCCCACACGATATGTTTACTTATCTGTTTCTGAAACGGAGTCTTGAAGGTTTGATTCTCCTGATAGCTCTCCAAGAAACGCCGCAGGCAATACCATCCCAGAAGAAAAGCCGTGAGCTGCCATGCGTAAACCTGGCTCAACAAAAAGAGAAGCTGATGAACGCGGCTGTGCAGGCAAAGCACTGTGATGTAGATGAGCGTCACTGGCAAGCGATCACGACGGCTCAGGGCTGCCAGTACGAGTGCTCCAAAAAAAATCCAGAAGGCCTGCATCGCGTACAGGCCTTGATCCGTCCAGCGATAACCTGTTAGATAGCGAATGGACTTCGCGAACAGGAAAGGCCATCCACCCCACCTGTCGGCCGCGTAATAATAGAGACTAAAGACCGTCACGGGCCGCTCTTCATTGCACATCATTACGGGTATGGCCGCGTCGGAGTTATAAATGCTAATCGCGGTACTGGGGCCGAAGGTGTGCAGCGCGCGCCAGTAAAAGAAGCACCAGATGATGAGGAGAATCAAGGTGTAGATCGCTGCCCGGCGCGCCGAAGGGTCTCTGAGCTTTTGCCTTATAAGCTGTGCGGGTTTGATCATCTGTAAGCGAGCCCTTTATCAATAGCGCGGGCGGCGAAAAATGTGCGGCACATTAAACCAGCAAACAGGAGAGTCTTCAAACGAAAAGGTCGGATGAAAGATGTGTCCTCTCAGTTCATGCGCGTCACTGTGTGGCGCTGGTAAGCTGGCTGGCTCAAATGACAGGATGAGATGCGCTAGCCCGCCTTTCGTTCTTTGCTTCAGAGGCCGAAAGAGTGCTAACTTTTTCCTGTGACTGAATCTCTAAAAAACCTTTGGGCTAAGTTTTGATGATTACCAGAGAATTACAGGCGACGCTCGGCGTGGCCGTCAACGAAGCGATCAAGCGACGCCACGAGTACATCACACTCGAACACCTGCTCTACGCGCTGTTGCACGACGCGACGGCCATCAAGGTGCTGCATCATTGCGGCGGCGATCTTGAAACGCTGCGCCGCGACTTGGACTCTTTCCTCGAAAATCAACTGGAACGACTTCCCGAAAATGTCGAGGCGCTGCCGGAACAGACACAGACCTTCCGCTACGCGCTTGAGTACGCCATGTTGCAGGCAGAAGGCTCAGGGCAGCGAGAGGTCAACGGCGGCAATATCCTCGCGGCGCTTTATCAGGCAGAGCAATCGCACGCCGTCTACTTTCTCAAAAAACAGGGCATCACACGGCTCGACATCCTGAACTACATCGCGCACGGCATCTCCAAGATCGCGGACGGAGCAGGCACAGAGCCCATCGGCGATCCGGGTGAACTTGGTGGTGAAGAAGATGGACAGCCCGTGCGCGACCCGCTCGCGGCATTTACGGAAGACCTCGTTAAGCGCGCCGCCGCTGGCTCAATTGATCCGCTCATCGGGCGCATCGCGGAAGTCCAGCGCACGATTCAGGTGCTCTGTCGTCGGCGCAAGAACAATCCGCTCTACGTCGGCGATCCGGGCGTCGGGAAAACCGCGATTGCCGAAGGGCTCGCCCTGAAGATTCATCGCGGCGAAGTGCCGGAAGTCCTGCTCTCTGCGGAAGTGTACGCGCTGGACATGGGGGCGCTGCTGGCCGGAACGAAATATCGCGGCGAGTTCGAGCAGCGGCTCAAGGGCGTGATCAATGCGCTCAAAAAACGTCCGGGCTCAATCCTTTTTATTGACGAGATTCATACCATCGTCGGCGCGGGCGCGACGAGCGGCGGCTCTATGGATGCTTCTAACATCATCAAGCCCGCGCTCGCCTCAGGTCAAATACGCTGCATCGGCTCGACGACTTATCCGGAATACAAGGCCGCGTTTGAGCGCGACCGCGCGCTGGCACGCCGCTTTCAAAAGATAGAGATCGGCGAGCCGAGCGTTGAAGAGACGGTACAAATCCTCGCCGGACTGAAGAGCTACTACGAAGAGCATCACGGCGTGCGCTATACGACGGAAGCGCTGCGCGTCGCGGCGCAGTTGTCTGCCAAGCACATACACGACCGCTTCCTGCCAGATAAAGCCATAGACGTGCTGGACGAAGCCGGTGCTGCCGTCAAGCTGTTGCCGGTCGAGCGTCGTCCGAAGACGATTCGTCCCAAAGAGATCGAGGTCGTCGTCTCGCGCATGGCAAAGATTCCGCCGCGCACAGTCGTCGTCTCTGAAAAAGAGCGCCTGCAAAATCTTAAACAGGAATTGCAATCGGTCATCTTCGGTCAGGACACGGCGATTGACGGCGTGGTCAATGCGATCAAGCTTTCGCGCTCTGGCCTGGGCCATCCGGATAAGCCCATCGGCTCTTTTCTTTTCTCCGGGCCGACGGGTGTGGGCAAGACGGAGCTGGCGAAGCAGTTGGCCCACGCGCTCGGCGTAGAGTTCCTGCGCTTTGATATGAGCGAGTACATGGAGGCGCACACTGTCTCGCGACTGATCGGCGCTCCGCCCGGATACGTCGGCTTCGATCAGGGCGGGTTGCTGACAGACGCGATCAACAAGACGCCTTACGCCGTGCTCGTCCTGGACGAGATAGAGAAGGCTCATCCGAACCTCTTCAACATCCTGCTACAGGTGATGGATCACGCGACGCTCACCGACAACAACGGCAAGAAGGCGGATTTTCGTAACGTCGTGCTTATCATGACGACCAACGCGGGCGCGCGCGAACTGAGCGAGAAGGGCATAGGCTTTCAGACTGAGACCGGCAAGGGAAAGGGTCGCGGCGTGATAGAGCGCACCTTTAGCCCGGAGTTTCGCAACCGCTTGGATGCCTGGATCGCCTTCGAGTCTCTGTCGTTCGAGACCATCGAGCGCGTCGTCGATAAATTTATCGACGAGCTGCGCGCGCAGCTTGCAGAGAAGAAGGTCAGTATCGAGTTGACGGAAAGCGCGCGCGCGTGGCTCGCACGGCGCGGCTTTGATCGCCTCTACGGCGCGCGTCCGATGGCGCGCCTCATTCAAACCCATATCAAGCAGCCCCTGGCCGAGCAGCTTCTCTTCGGCGAAGCGCCCGCCGGTTCAATCGTTCTGATTGACGAAAAGGATGATGATCTGTCTATACACTTTCAGGACACGGCAGAGCGCAACAGTTGATTGAAGACCTGCTGTTTGCGCCGTTGATCCGTCCAAATCTGAAAGTGCTAAAATGCGCCGCCTATGAAATGCTCCTCATGTGAGACGGATATTCCGGATGAGAGGCAGACCTGCCCGTCCTGCGGCACTGCGCTGGATGATTCATTTACGCCGACGCGGCGGCTCGAAGACTTGCCCAAGTTCTTCACGCCCAGAGGCTCGCAGCCCTCAAAAAGAGTCTCTTACAGCTCGGCTCGATCTTCCTCCGGAACAATAGATGATGCGCGTTTCGTCTCAGGAACGATGCTCGCCGGGCGTTATCGTATCGTTGGGCTTTTGGGACGCGGAGGGATGGGCGAAGTCTATCGCGCCGACGACATCAAGCTGGGCCAGCCTGTCGCGCTGAAATTTTTGCCCGAATCTCTCTGGAACGACGGCGCTGCGCTCGCGCGCTTTCACAGGGAAGTGAGAGTCGCACGCCAGGTCTCGCATCGCAATGTCTGTCGCGTCTACGACATCGGCGAGCTGGATAATCAGCATTATCTCTCGATGGAGCTGATCAAGGGCGAAGAGCTATCCTCCCTGCTCAAGCGCATCGGGCGGCTGCCGCCGGACAAGGCCGTGGAGATTGCGCGCCAGCTCTGCGCCGGACTCGCCGCCGCGCACGAGACGGGCGTGCTGCACCGCGACCTTAAACCGTCGAACGTGATGATCGACGATGCGGGCAACGTGCGTATCACGGACTTCGGTCTCGCGGGCCTCAGCGAAGAGTTGCAGCATGATGAGCGCAGGGCTGGCACGCCCGCCTACATGTCGCCCGAACAGCTCGAAGGCGAAGAGTTGACGCCGCGTAGCGACATCTATTCGCTAGGGCTGGTGCTTTATGAAGTCTTCACTGGCAAGCGCGCTTTCGAGGCCAGCTCGCTCAATGAGCTGATAGAGCTGCGCCGTAAAAGCGACGCTACACCGACCAGCCCTTCCAGTCTGGTGAAAGAGATAGACCCGCTGGTCGAGCGTGTGATTCTGCGGTGTCTGGAGAAAGACGCGGAGAAGAGACCCGCATCGGCCTTGCAGGTGGCAGCGATGTTGCCGGGCGGCGACCCTTTGCAAGCGGCGCTGGCAGCGGGCGAAACGCCCTCGCCCGAGATGGTCGCCGCCGCGCCGAAGATGGGCAGTCTACGCCCGGTCGTGGCCGTATCGATGCTCGCCTCCGTAATCTTGATGCTCGGCCTGACGATGCTCCTGTCAAAGCAGGTCACGCTGCACCGCATGGTGCCGCTTGAGAAATCGCCGGAAGTACTTAAGCAGAGAGCCAGCGAGATTACACGCAAGCTCGGTTACACGGCGAAGCCGACCGATACCGCATACAGTTTCATGGCAGACTTCGAGTACCTGCGCTACATCAGACAGCATGATTCGTCGCGCACGCGCTGGGATAGATTGGCGACGGGGCAACCGTCTGCCGTGCGCTTCTGGTATCGCCAGAGCCCGCGTTATCTGGTGCCGAGAAGTATGGATGTTGTGCTCGTCGATGATCCGCCACACGATATATCGGGCATGGTGTTGTTGAGCCTGGACACAGAGGGGCGCTTGTTCTACTTCGACGCTGTACCGCCGCAGTTAGACCAAGGTCAGGGCGAAAGCGCGCCGCCCGATTGGTCTCCTGTTTTTCAGGAGGCGGGACTAAATTTCGCTGACTTTCAACAGACCGCTTCACAGTGGACGCCGCGCAGCGCCTACGACGAGCGTGTGGCCTGGAACGGCACGTATCCGGGCGTGCCGGACTTCCCGATTCGCATCGAGGCCGCCAGCTATCGAGGGCTGCCCATCTATTTCGAGATCGTCAGTCCGTGGCGAAGGCCCGAGGCGCAAGTCCCTTATCAGCCGACCGCCTCCGATCTGATGGGCACTATCGCGCTGCTCACGGTTTTCTTCGGCACTCTCGTTGAAGGGGCATGGCTGGCGCTGAAAAACATTCGCGCCGGACGCGGAGACCGACGTGGAGCTTTTCGCGTCGCGATCTTTATCTTCGCTCTGAGAATGATCTACTGGGTCATCGCCAAGCATCATGTGCAGGATACGAAAGAGTTCATGCTGCTACTCACAGGTGCGCAATCGGCGCTCTTCTGGGCCTGTGTCGTCGGACTCATGTATCTCGCGCTTGAGCCTTATCTGAGAAGACGCTGGCCCGAGCGTGTCATTTCATGGAGTCGCCTGCTGGCAGGAGATTTCCGCGACCCGCTGGTGGGCCGCGACATACTGATCGGCGCTGTGCTTGGTTGCGCCTGTCTGGTTCTTAGTGCGCTGGCAGATCAAGTCCCCCGTTGGCTCGGTTTGCCGCCGAACAGTCCTTACGTGATGGTTGATTCTGATGGCACGACGCTTAATGGCGTACGCGGTTTTGTCCCCCTTCTCATCAACCAGCTCAGCGCTTCGGTGGTGCAAACCTTCATCATCGTCTTTCTCCTGCTCTTTATGGCGATGCTGTTGCGTAAGAACATCCTCGGCCTGATTGTCGGCTGGCTTCTGCTTGCGACGGTTTTTACTCTGATGGCGGGTGGTGGAAGTTCATTGGTCAGTTGGCCTTTTCATATCGGCGTGGCTACTCTTTTCGTCATTGCCGCCACGCGCTTTGGCCCGGTAGCCCTGATCTCAACCTTGATCTTTATACACCTGCGCGTTTTCTTCCCCATCACGACGGAGTTGACGGCGTGGTATGCCGGTGATTTGGTGCTTGACCTGATCTTCCTGGTGGCGCTGGCCTTCTTCGGCTTCTACACGAGCCTGGCGGGACAACCCGTTTTCAGCGGCGGGCTTCTCAAAGAAGATTGAACAAAGCGCCGCGCTCTCCGTAAAGCTCTATATCTTCAGGCGCATGATCTGGAAAAATCAGCTCAAGCGATAAAGGGATGCTCACGCAATTAAGAATCGAGTTTTTTAAGCTCGTCCGCTCGAAAAGCTTTTATCTCTCCTTCGTCTCGCTGGCGGGGTTCGTCCTCCTGATGCTCTGGGGATTCTATTCCTATGCGGAGCGCAAGACTGGCGGGCAGGCCGCAGAGCAGTTCAAATACACCTACGAATCAAAGAGCTATTTCAACGGGATGACGTTTGCGCTCTACTCGCTGATGTTCTCTTTCAGCCTGCTGATCCCCATCTTCGTCGCCATGAGCGCCGGAGCGCAGATCGCCGGCGAGGCGCGCGCGGGGACGCTGCGCATGATCTGTGTGCGACCCATCTCGCGCACGACGATATTTTTGTCTAAGTTCATCATGGTCGCACTCCACGTCTACCTGCTGATGGCCTTCTTTATCGGATTGAACCTGCTGGTCGGGCTCTTCTTTATCGGCTGGGGGGATATAGAGCTTTATCCCGGGCCGCTCAATCTGGTCGACGAGCCGGGCCGTATCCTGCGCGACGAGGCGCTCTGGCGTTTCGTTTACAGTAGCTTTTCCGGCACGTGGGCGCTGCTCGTCGTCGCCGCCATCGCCATGTTCTTCTCCGTCGTCTTCGAGACGCCCGTGATGGCGACGGTCGCGACGCTTGCCATCTACATCATGCTCTACATCATCGGTCGCATAGAGTTCTTCGAGCACCTGCGTCCATACTTCTTCACGACCGATATGGATTTCTGGCGCGATGTCTTTAAGCCGGAGATTCCCTGGCTCAGCTTTTATCATTACGGGGGAATCTGCGGAGCGTATATCTTCGGTCTGCTGCTGGCCGCCGTCACTATCTTTGATCGAAAGGACATCACGAGCTAAAGATGTGGGCCAAGCTTTTACTGATGGCGCTCGCGCTCTTGATGACGGGCGTCGCTATGCGCTACGAGCCAAGGCGCGAGCGTACGCTGCTTGGCACAAAGACATTGGACGGCCCGCGCCTGCGTTTGATGACCTGGAACATAGGCTACGGCGATCTGGAGGATGATTCGCGCGCGCACACCAAAGATTTAAAGGCCGTGGCCGAAGAGATTCTCGCAAACGATCCTGAAGGGGTCGCCCTTCAAGAGTTGACGGGCGCGGAACAATTAAACATCCTGCTCGGCCTGCTCAAGCGGCGCTACAGGGGCGCGGTCTGCCCTTCCGATAAGAGTGATCGCGTCGAAGCTGTGCTCGTCAAAGATCAATCGGCGCAGTTCTCAAACGTAATAGTCGGCGACAAATGCGCCGTCAGCGCAACCTTTCGTCTCGCGGGCAAGCAGAGGGAGATCATTCTGCTGAGTGCGCACGCCGATGCCTTCAGTGCCTCGCGTCGGCGCACATTCACGGGAGAGGTCGTCGATTGGGCGCGCTCGCGTCCGCCCGATAATTTTGTCTTCATCGCCGGAGATTTCAATTTCGAGCTGAGAGCCGGAAACCAATCAAACTTTTTTACGGATAACCTGAAGAACGATAGCGAGTCGTACAGTTATGTGCTCAAGCACTTTCGCGATCTGGGCCGCGCGGCGGGCGAGACTGCGCTTAACGAGCGCCGCATTGATTACATCTTCGGGCCAACACAGGACGCGCCCCTGCGCCGCGCCGAAGTCTTAAAGGGCGCAGCCGTCGGACGCATGGATCACTGGCCGCTGCTGGTCGAGGTCGCGCTGCCATAAATTATTGAGGCGCGACCCGCTTGAGATAAACAAGAGGTTAAGCTTTTGAATATCACCGGAACATTACTGGCCTGCATCGCGTTGCTCACTTTGCACACGCCGCAGCGCAGACCAGTCGATTACGGGCTTCCACAGGGAGCACGCGTCATCGAGACGAGAGTCATCAACACGAAAGCTCATCCGAACAGGATGCTTGTCCTGTGGATGCTGAGGCCCAAGACGAACCCTCGCGGTGCTGAGGAGGATGTTTACACCTGCCCGGAAGAGACTCGCGGGAGTCATTACAGCGGCCCGACGCGCGTCTCGCTCGTCGATACGGCACAGCGTAGAGTCATCAATACGGTCGAAGTCAGGCCGGAATATGAGTCTGGGAGCGAAGACAGCTTTGACATTCCGTACAAAATCCATAGAGGCTATTACCACGTCGCGGGCGTGCGTGGTCAGGCCGAAGGGCGACCCACGGTGATGTGGCTTAAGGATTTTAACGGCGACGGTCGTGCGCACGAGTTCGCTCTCTTCGAAGCGTGGGCCTGCATGGGCTTGCAAACTACTCTGATCGGATACAGCGAACGACAGGATAAAGTCATTCAATACGAGACGGTGCTTGAGATTGTTGAAGAGGGAAACAAACACTCCGTCGAGACTCTGCGCTGGGTAGACTATTTATTCGGCCAGAAGCCCGTCGCGCCGCGCCGTTGGAAGTACCAGATTGATTATCGTGGGCGTGGCGGCACACTTGATCGTTACGAGATTCGCTACGACGTTGCGCGCGAGAAATTTGAAGGCAAGCTGACAGTACAACCGGAATGAATGATAAGCCTTTCGCCGTGCTGCGCACAGAGCAGTTGACGAAGAGATACGGACGCCGCATGGCCGTCCATGATCTCTCGCTGCTGGTCGAGCGCGGCGACATCTACGGTTTTCTGGGACAGAACGGCGCGGGCAAATCCACTACCATCAGGATGGTGCTTGGGTTGGTGCGACCCTCCCGTGGCAGCGTGCGTCTGCTCGGCAGGGATATACGCAGAGATCGTTCGCGCGCTCTTTCGCGTGTCGGCGCGATCATCGAATCCCCGGCCTTTTACGATCATTTTACCGGCTGGCAAAACCTGCAATTGTTTGCGCGTATGTCCGGCGGCGCAAAGGCTTCGCGCATCGAAGAGGTCTTGGAGGTCGTCGGCCTAAGGGAGCGTGCTCACGAAGCCGTGCGCGTCTATTCGCACGGGATGCGCCAGCGTCTAGGAATAGCGCAGGCGCTCCTGCCCTCGCCGGAATTTATCATCCTGGACGAGCCGACGGACGGCCTTGACCCGCAGGGCATACGCGAAGTCCGTCTTCTTATCCGTCGTCTGCGCGATGAACTGAAGCTGACTGTCCTGCTCTCAAGCCACCTGCTCAACGAGGTCGAGCAAATCTGCAATCGCGTCGCGATCATAGACGAGGGGCGACTGCTTTATCAGGGAAGCATCGAAAAACTGCTGGCCGCAAACAAGACGATTAAGCTGACGGTTGATCGTCTGGATGAAGCGTACGCGCTGCTCTCCACCGATCCACTGCTTAGCGTGAGCCGCAACGGCGCGGAATCTCTTTACGTCTCGATGGCTGACGAAGAGATTCCGCGCGTCAACGCCCTGCTCGTCTCTCGCGGTTTTCGCGTCAGCGAACTCTCGCCTCAGCGCGAGACGCTTGAGCAGGTCTTCTTACGCCTCACCGAAAATGCACCCGTAGATAAGTCCGCAACAACTTCTGATAGCAACTCATAAATCGAGCGCAGGATCGCATACAGCTCAACGGAGATAGCGTACAGGTGTAGCAGAAAAAAGAATATGTGGATCAACGCTAACTCCATGACCTGTATTCCTCGTCCAGAGATTTCACATCCGGCTCAATCCATCCCGCACGCGCCTCCGCCGACATCAAACGCTCGCGCGTGTAGTACTCGAAGGGCAGGCGGCTGTTCCCGTAACGCTCGACCAATCCGTTGAAGAGCGCGACGAGCGAGCATTCTCGCGAGGCCGTCTCAAGATAGCTGCGCACAATGCGCAGCCAGAAGAGCGTCATCGTCTCGTGATAGCCGCTGACGGGTGTCGTCTTGATCCCGCTGGCCTCGTTGTAGCGCTTGATGCCTGTGCGCACTCTTCGCACGGCTTCCGGCCAGGGGTGACGCAGGCAATACCAGAGCGCGACCGTCAGGTGCGCGTGATGCGTCCAGCGAGCGCGCGGCAGCAGACACGACTCGAAATTGCGCGCCAGACATTCGATCTCTGCACTGGTGCGAAAGCCTGTTAGCTTGTCCTCAATTACTGAAACGCTCATCTCTACCAGACTCCTTCGCTTAACCAACCAATTGATTTGATGTAGTGCCCCTTGCCCACCCTCACCGGAAAAACAGACCAGCACACGGTAATAACATTCACAGTACCCTTTACGCTTGTCACTTTACTGGGCATAATTTGTAACGCGGGGATCGAACCCGCTGACGCGCGCCCCTGCGCGTCACCATGTGAGCGGCTCATCACCGCAATCCAACTTTCCCAGTTGGCGGGTTCGTGCTCGCTTCCCGTTATCCGGCTACCGACTACATCACTTCGCTCAGACAAGCTCTGTCTGCCAGTTCAGCTCTTGAATGCGCGCGTCCAGCTCGCGATAAGCCTTTGCGAGCGCGTCCGCTTGCTTCTGTGCTTCACCGACATTGACTGTGCTGACGAACTTTACTTCCGTGCGGATGTAACGCTCCTGCGTGACCGCAGCGGCCTGCGCCAGATCACTGTAGAGCCCGCGACGGAAAACCAACGCGTCGCGCTCGGCCAGGGCGTCGGCGATGGTCTTTCCGTCTCGGAAAGGGGTCGTCGCGTTAGTTCTGTTGATGCGCTTGACCAAATCGGCCAGTTCATTGGCGACGCGCTCCAACTCTGCGATCAACTCCTGCGGATTTTCCGCCGGTTGATCGCCTTCCTGAACCTTCGCGCCTCTGATAATTCGCGCCTTTAATTGCTCCAATCTTTTCTGGCAATCGGCGCGTAGAATTAAAGCCTCTGCTAATTTCATTATTCTCACCTCCAAATACTTTTCATGGCGTGTGCCCGGCCATCCCATCACGGCAGAGCATTCGCATTTCCGTTAAGAGAGCAACGCGCCGCTTGCCAAACTTTCGTCTCGAATCGAAGTACCTTAGTGTGGGCTGTGGGCCAACGCGCGCGCGTAGAGATGTTGGCTGCGGGAGAAGGATTCAAACCTTCAGTCTCCGCGTTCAAAGCGCGGCGTGTTATCCGTTACACCATCCCGCATTGATCGAAAGAGAATCGGGGCACCGGGACTCGAACCCGGACCTCGCGGTAATCTGCCGCTAATACAGGGTATAAGCCTGCTGTTCTACCGATTGAACTATGCCCCGCCGAGGAACTGAAGTTGGTCGGAACGGTAGAACTCGAATCTACAACCTCCTGCATGTCGCGCAGGCGCTCTTGCCGTTTGAGCTACGTTCCGAAAGATATTTTGGTCGCGGTGGATGGAATCGAACCATCATCGGTCGCTTATCGAGCGACTGCTGCTGCCATTGAGCTACACCGCGAAGATTTAGGCCGGGTCGGATTCGAACCGACGATCCCCCGCTTAAAAGGCGGATGCCTTCGACCAACTTAGCTACCGGCCTGCGAATGAAATCGACTGTGGCGGAAGGATTCGAACCTTCGATGCTCGCATTAACAGTGCGATGCCTTTCCGCCTGGCTACGCCACATCAAGAAGCCTTCAACGCCACCGTAGGCAGGAGACACAAGGGCAAGGGATAAGGGCGGAGGGATGAGGGATGAAAGAATGACTGCTCAACTTGAACAGCCACGCTTTCATCCCTCAGCCTTCATCCTTCATCCCTTGCTCTCGTGTCCGTCTTGGTGGCGAGACTGGTGAGGACTTTTTTCGAGTTGGTTGCGGGAGCGGGAGTTGAACCCGCCGGTTCTGGCTTATGAGACCAGTGAGCCGCCCTTGCTCTAGTCCCGCGATTGAAGTTGATGGCTGCGGTGATGAGATTCGAACTCATATCATCTCGTTTACAAGACGAGTGGCTCTAGGTATCCAATTGAGCTACACCGCAATGAGAAAGTTTTGGTGGACCGGGAGGGACTCAAACCCTCAAAAGAAGTTTGCAGGACTTCTATGTTTTCAGTTACATCACCGGCCCAAAGGTCTGTCGCGAATTGATGGCTGTGGGCGGACTCGAACCGCCGGTCTCCCGCTTATGAGGCGGACGCTCTCTCGTCCATCTGAGCTACACAGCCATTTTGAAATTTTTGGAAGCCCACGGAGGAATTGAACCTCTAGCCCATCCGCCCGGCTCTTTTTTATGGGAACGGTTTAGAAGACCGTTGCCGGGAACGCAGGCCGTCAAAAAGTATGGAGGCGATGGTGAGATTCGAACTCACACAAGGTTCTGTACGAAAGAACTGCTCTGCCAGTTGGAGCTACATCGCCTGCAAAGAAATTGGCCGGGGCGCGAGGGACCAGCACCTCTTCTCGCTCCACAGTCCGACGGCAGTCGCGTCCTGCCGGGATGAGCCACGCCCCGAGAAGCAAGGGATGAAGGATGAGGGATGAGGGATGAAAGGAATGCTGATTCAACTTGAATGCTTTCCTTTTCCTCCCTCACACTGCCGCCCTCATCCCTTTCTCTTGATGGCCGGTGAAGGGATCGAACCTTCGACATCTTGTTTGTAGGACAAGCGCTACTACCGACTGAGCTAACCGGCCTTGAATCAGAATTGGTGGTCGGAGTTGGAATCGAACCAACCTTTCGAGTTTTTCAGACTCGCGCTGATCCATCTCAGCTATCCGACCCGCTGCCAATTTAGATTGCGAGGATGAGTGGGCGAGACGGAACTCGCCCACTCAGGCTTTACGCCGTTCGTGCCTTCTCTTGGAGCGAGCGGTCGTCGTGTGCATCCATAAAGATGTACTTCTTCCACTCCGGCCTTGCTTCCGCGTAGTGGCAGAGCACAACTCTTTCGAGTTTGACGCGAAGCGCCGACTGCGTTGTCAGCAGCGGCATACGCGCCTCTTCCGGCGTGCGATTGCCCTTGCGGTTGTTGCACACCAGACACGCCGCGACGATGTTGACGGGCGTGTTATCGCCACCGCGCGAGCGCGGGAAGATATGATCCAGCGTCAGCTCTGCCGGACTCTTCTTCTCGCCGCAGTACTGGCAGCGAAACTTGTCGCGCATGTAAATCCGCAGACGCTTCATGCCCGACGCTTCTCTGCGACGCCGCACGTTGATATAGGCGCGACGCCTGATGACGGAAGGAACAGGGAACTCGTCGTGCGGAGTGCGCAAGACGCGCTCGCCGTCCCATTCTTCGACCGTAACGGTGCTCTTCCAGACCATGACCACAGCGCGCGCCACACCGACGGTGCCAAGCGGCTCGTATGTCTGATTGAGCAGTAGAACTCGACCACCCAGTGCCATCTCCTGACACCTCCTTTCTTCGTTGATGTGACGAGCGCATCGTTGAACTCGCTCGGGTTAAGAGTTAAAAGAGCAGGCAGCCGGATTTGAACCGGCGATGCTGGATTTGCAATCCAGTGCCTTAGACCAGCTTGGCGATGCCTGCCATAAGGTTGAACGCGCACGAAAGCCCGCGACGAGAATTGAACTCGTATCTCAGTCGTACCAGAACTGCGCTCTGTCCGAAGTTTTGAGCTACGCAGGCCGATTGGAACGGGAGAAGGGAATCAACTTTCGAAAGCGAATGGAACGGAAGACCAGAATCGAACTGGCGACTCAAGGTTGGAAGCCTTGCGCGTTGCCGACTACGCCACTTCCGCATTGAATAAAAATTAAGGGCCGGTAGATCAGTCAAAGAATTGGTGCTCCCGGTAGGACTCTAACCCACAATCTACACGTTCGAAGCGTGCTGCTTTATACATTAAGCTACGGAAGCAAATGGAAAGCATCGTATTGGATTTGAACCAATGTTTCCGGCATGGCAAGCCAGCGTCTTGAACCGAACTGGACCAACGATGCAAAGATTGGTCGGAGTGGGAGGATTCGAACCTCCGTAATCTTGTTCCCAAAACAAGTGCCTCAAAGCCTCTAGGCTACACTCCG
>DATLMN010000224.1:0-5949 GCA_035537255.1 Pyrinomonadaceae bacterium
ACCGAATCGTTAGGAGGATTCGTCTGTTATGTCTAGAATAACCGGTAAGGTCAAGTGGTTTAATAACTCGAAGGGTTACGGCTTCATCGAACAGCCCGGCTCTTCCGACATCTTCGTTCACTACAGCGCCATTCAGGGCGACGGCTTCAAGACTCTCGAAGAGGGTCAGGAGGTCGAGTTCGAGGTCACGCAGGGCCCCAAAGGCCCACAGGCCGAGAAAGTGACCAAGATGTAATCTCCCGAGAGGCTTTCACCAAAAGTAAAGCCACTGGCCGCTTCCGGTCTTGAGCCCGGTAAGCGTTAGAAAAAAAGATAAAGGCGACCTCCAACAAAGAAAGAGGTCGCCTTTATTCTTGAGTCCTCTAAAAATTTTCTATTTTGAATCAGCCTTGGCTTTGAAGTTGACGTGCCCGCCCTCTACATCAATGGAAAACTTCACGCGCTCGCACCCCAGATGCTCTTTGAGATTATCCGTCTTGCTCGCGATCAGGCGGTGAAAGCGCGGGAACGAAAGATCGTCTGTCGGCTCTCCGCACCTGCGTTTGGCTTCGACGAGGGCTTGATATATCTCCTTGACGGTCTGGACATCGCCGTGCGCGTCCGCGCAGACGAAGGTCGATTGCTCTCGCGTTGACGCGCTCTCTCCCGCATGGCGAACAGCGGCGCGCGCAGCCGTGGCCGCATCGCGTCCCTCTTCTCGTCCCTGCAATGTGCGTCGCCAGAGTTCACGAAACGCGTTGTAGCGTGCGGTCAAAGAGTTCAGGCGATAACGCTGCGCAAAGGTGAGCGCGCGATCATCGCCCAGACGTTTGATGACGGTCTCGACGCGGCTCTTCGTATCATAAGGAGGACGCTTGGACGCGCCGTTGAAATAGATGTCGTATTCGATCTTCAGGCGGCGCATGTCCTCTTCCAACCGTGTGAGCTGATCGTCAACGGTCGGCTGGTTATCGTTCTGCACCGAATTGGGCTTCGCCCTCTTTTGTGAGGAACGCGCCAGCTTGTTATCGCGGATCGGCAAAATCTTTCTCCTTCAACTGCCTCTGACGGGGGAAACGTAAGGCGGCGGGCAGGTGCGCTCGACAAGGCGCGCACCCCTGTAATTCCAGTCTAGGCGCTTTGAAAGCGCGGTGTCAACGGTAATATTTTGAGGCCCAAAGAGGGCGGCCACGGGTCGCGCCGGAAGGTCTGGCATTGCTTCGATAAAGAGAGAAGGAATATGCTAGGCCGTCGGCGTTTCATGCCATATTCCAACGGATTTAAGTATGACTGAGAAAACTCAAACAAGGCAGCAGGAAGCCCTCAGGGCATTACCGTCCGTCGACGCCCTGCTCAGGACAGAGACGGCGCTCGCTCTGCGCGAAACGGTCGGCGCACAGCACCTGGCACAGCTTGCCCGCACGGTGACGGAAGAGATGCGCGCCGCGATTCAGGCGATTCAATCATCGACTGAACGAGACGGCCAGCACAATGGTTATACACGCGAAGCTTTGCTGGCGGAGGCGGCCGTGAGGCTTGAGCGTGCGTGTCGGCTTGAGACCGCCACGGGCCTTCGCCGCGTGATCAATGCGAGCGGCGTTATCCTGCATACCAATCTTGGGCGCGCGCCTCTCTCCCGTGCTGCGCGACAGAGACTCGCGACGGAAGCTGGTGGCTACTGTACGCTCGAATACGATGCGCGGACGGGCAGCCGTGGGCGGCGCGGCGCGCGCGTCGAACAACTCCTGACGGATTTGACGGGAGCGGAAGCGGCGCTGGTCGTCAACAATTGCGCGGCGGCTGCGCTACTGATTCTCACGGTGCTGGCCGCAGGCGGCGAGGCCATCGTGTCGCGCGGCGAACTCGTGGAGATCGGCGGCGACTTTCGCGTCCCAGACGTGATGGCCCAGACGGGAACGCGCCTCGTCGAAGTGGGCACGACGAACCGTACGCGCCTGGCGGATTACGAACGCGCGATCACCACGGAGACGCGCCTGCTCGTGCGCGTGCATACTTCCAACTATCGCATCGTAGGCTTCACTTCACAGCCGACGCTTGTAGAGCTTGCAGAGTTGGCCCACCGTTCGGGCTTGCTGTTTTATGAGGATGCAGGTTCGGGCGCGCTCTTTGACTTGAGGCCCTACGGTCTTGAGGGCGAGCCTGTTATCAGTGAGTCCATTAGGGACGGGGCGGACGTGGTCTCATTCAGCGGCGACAAACTGCTCGGCGCATCGCAGGCCGGTCTCATCGTCGGTCGCCGCTTGATCGTTGAGAAACTACGAAAGCATCCGCTCTACCGCGCACTGCGCGCGGACAAGCTGGCGCTTTCTGCTCTTGAAGCCACGCTGGACGCGCATAGACGCGGCGCTTCCTTCGAGGAAGTACCCGTGCTTCGGATGCTCGCGCTTACCGTTGAAGAGATAGAAGGCCGCGCACGCGCTCTACTTTCACGCCTGGCCGAGCGAGGGCACGCCGCTTCCCTTCACTATGAAATCATTGATGGTGAATCGGCCATCGGCGGCGGCGCAGCCCCACTGGCACATCCACGCACGGCGCTCATCGCTCTTACGCATGACAAGCTAACGGCGGACGCGCTTGAAGAGTCTCTGCGATCCCTTGAGCCTCCAATTATCGCGCGTATAGTGGAAAGCCGTGTCGTGCTCGATCTACGCACGGTCGCCGAAGATGAGGAAGCGACTCTGCTCGATGCGCTCGCCTCTCTTCCAGCTTAATCGCAGCATGAGGAACGCGACCGGCCATTACAGCCTTACCGTCACGTTTCTACTTTCCTTTATTGATCGTTCCGCGACAGGTTGAAGCTTTGCAATAGCATCGCTTTTGGTCTGAATGCAGCGTGTCGACGTAATCAATCGTGATCTCTTCGCCGGGTTGTATGTCGCGCAGGGCGTAGAAGAGGATGTGCCCGTAGATGATCTTCATATAGCTGTTGGGCTCGCACGAATGATTGATATAGTGCGTGCCGTTGCCGCCGCGACTGCCGTCAATACTCCATCTTCCGTCTATGTCGCAGATGCGCAGCTTGGCGCGGCCAGCGCGCCGCCTTGCCTCCCTGTCAGGGATTCTTTCGCCCGTGTACTCTGCGATCTTTCGCCCGCGCGCGAACGGAATCGTCGCAAAGCATCCCTTGCCATTGATCGAAGATTTGCCTATAGACAATCCGTGCGCCAGTTCGAGTTTCATATTTGAAAGTAAGATTCGGACGATCAATCCAGACGATTCGTCGTTTGCTCATATCTTATCATCTACGACGGACGGCAGGTGAAAGTTATCTTGTCACAAGAACAGTGGCCGCCTGCGCGCTTTTGAAAGCGGCGGGCGGCCATAAACAGTTCTTCCATGACGCTCGTTGAGCTATTGTTTGGTTTGAAAGCTGCGGGCGATCAGGTCTGTCTGGTTGCGTATGCGCGAGAGCTTGTCGCGCAGCGCAGTAAAGCGCAGAGCGTAGATCGTGCGATTGTCCGCTTGCAGATAATAGGTGCGCCCGGCCATGGGCTTGCCGCCGCTCGTGAACTCGTAAGAGATCGTCACACCGTTTAAGCGCCCGGCGAAACGCTCTTCCTTACCGTCGACATAGCCTGGGATAAAACGCAGCTTCTGTTCCTGATCGCGCTTGGCTAAATCCGAGGCCGTCGTTCCCTCGTCAACCACTTCCTTGCGGATTTTGAGGTGGCCGTCCGTGCGGTCTCCGTAGATAAACTCCGTATGTTGATGCACGCTGTCGGCCTCCTGCACGACGCGCCAGGCCGTCGACGGAAGCTCCAACGTGTAATCGACATTCTCGCTCGTAAAGGTCTGCCCTTGAGCGGCGAGCGAGATAAGCGCGGACGCTATTGATAAGACAAAGGCAGAGACTAAAACGATACTCAGGCGTCGCATAATTTAAGACTCCTTGATAGATTCCGGTTCAATGATAATAGTTTGCGGCACGGTTGTGAACAGGTTCGTGTGCCTTGCGGCCGCGAAGGGCTTGGTAGCAAATACTTCACGTTCTGTGATGCCCTGTGCGAGGCCGTAGTTGTCTTTAGTTCCGGTCTCAGGGCGCAGCCTGCTCGATGGCCGCGCGCTGCACGCCGATAAGGTTTTCGATGCCACGCATGGCAAGTCCCAGAAGCTCGTCCATCTCTTCGCGCGTGAAGGGCGCGCCCTCTGCCGTTCCCTGCACTTCTATCAAGCGACCGTCGCCCGTGCAGACGACGTTCATATCAACTTCGGCTCGCGAATCCTCGTCGTATTTCAGATCAAGCAGCGCCGTTTTGTCAACGATCCCAACGCTGATGGCGGCGACTTCTTGAGTCAGCGGGCTGCGCGTGATCTTGCCTATGCGAAGCATTTTGCGGCAGGCGAGAGCGAAGGCCACGTATGCGCCCGTAATAGAAGCCGTGCGCGTGCCGCCGTCCGCCTGTAACACGTCGCAGTCAAGCGTGATGGTGCGCTCACCCAAAGCCGCAGTGTTGGCGACGGCGCGAAGAGAGCGACCGATCAATCTTTGAATCTCGTGTGTGCGACCTGAAGGGCCGCCGCGTCCGGTCTCGCGCGCGGTGCGCTGTTGTGTGGCGCGCGGCAGCATGGCGTATTCCGCAGTGACCCAGCCCTGTCCGCGATTACGCAGAAAGGGCGGCACGCGCTCTTCAACGGAAGCCGCGCAGATGACGCGCGTCTGACCGATCTCGATCAGCGCAGACCCTTCGGCGTGCGGCAAAAAATCCGGCGTGATGCGCACCGCGCGCAACTCGTCTGCCGCGCGATTGTCAGTACGTGCGAAGCTCATCTTGCCCCCAGACTTCCACGGCCTCCAAGGAGGAAGGCGCGCTTCCCAGGAATCTTTCCGCGACGCGGCTGAAACGGTCTGCGGCATCCGTGACGTAAAAGTGATCCAGATCATCGCACAAATGGCGCTCGCGCGCTTCACCGTTTTCCATCTCGCGCGCCAGGCCCTCTTCATGCAAAAGCAGTTCGACAGAACGTGCGGCCGCTTCACCGGAATCTATGAGCCGCACCTGTGGGCCAACGGTCTCTTGAATCACACTGCGCAGGACTGGATAGTGCGTGCAGCCCAGCACGAGCGTATCCGTGCCGGCGGCCTTGATCTCCGAGAGATAATCCCTGGCGATGAGGCGCGCGGCCTCCGTGTCGCCGCACCCTTCCTCGGCGAGCGGCACAAACAACGGGCACGCGCGCTCGATCACTTCAGCCGTCGGCGCGAGTTTATTAATAGCTATAGAGTAAGCGCGGCTGTTGATGGTCGCTTCTGTGGCGATGACGCCGATGCGCCCGCCCTTGGACTCAAGGACTGCTGCTCGCGCGCCGGGCTCTATGACGCCGACGACATCGACTGAGACGCTGCGGCGTACGGCCGGAAGCGCCAGCGCCGAAGCTGTATTGCAGGCGACGACCAGCAGCTTGATTCCATGCGCTTCCAGGAAACGCGAATTCTCTATGGCGTAGCGCTCGACCGTGGCGAGCGATTTCGTCCCGTAGGGGACGCGCGCAGTATCTCCCAGATAGACAAAATGCTCTGCGGGAAGGCGCTCATGCAGCGCGCGATAGACGGTCAGGCCGCCGATGCCGCTATCGAAGATGCCGATGGGTAGGTCGCGATTCAAGTGGGTGGGTCTAAAAAAAGTTGGTGGAGGCGCAGGGAATTGAACCCTGATCCAAAAGCCAACGCCGAGGAAATCTACATGCTTAGCCGCTTCTCTTTCTGTCCGGGAAACCTTTTGCAAAGCCCCCGGACAACTTTGCTCTCGACCGAGTCAGTGAAGCGGCGAAGACCTCGGTTGAGAGCTAGTCCGACTTTGATCTCACCCGACCCCACGGACCGAAGGGTCAGGCCAGCTCATCTGAGTGACATCTCGCTCCGCGCGCATGAGCAACTTGCGGTGAGACGTCTCGGTGCTTAATTAGGCAGCGAGAGCCAATTCTTGATTATTGGCAATTGTGTTTCTTCAC
>DATLMN010000225.1:0-46839 GCA_035537255.1 Pyrinomonadaceae bacterium
GAAGGCGCGGCAGAAATGGCCTGAGGCTCGCCTGCGGTTTCTGAAGTTACCTGAGCAGCAACAGTATCCGCTTCACGCTCGTACTGGTCATTTTCTTGACCGACGGCTAACTTCGCCTGCACGCCACCGCCGAACAACGGCACGGCGGTAGTTCCACTCTGACCATGTGTATAAGTCGGCATCTGGTGCGCCTTCGCTGAGACATCATTGTGTGAAGGCGTCCCTGCTTCCTGACTCACATTCTCAGATTTCCCGCGTCGTCCTGATCTGGATCGGTAGCTTCGCATCAATGTACCTCGGCCAGAAATTGGCTCAACCCATTATGACTTCCGTTTCGCACGGCCGGGCGCTGGATGGGATAAGAGGCTCCCGACTTGCGGTATTCGCGCTGCACCGCTTGCTCTAAATCGAAATTGCTGAGCTGGCCGTCGCGTCCGGCTTCGACGGCGAGCAGCGAGGCGTGCAGCGAGGCGTTACGAATTTGTCCGCCTGTCAGCGCGCAGTGCTGCGCGACCTCCTCTAAGAGCGCGATGCCTACGCCGTGGCTGGCCGGAAGATGATGTTGCCAGATGAGCAGCCGCTCGCGCGGGTCCGGCGGCTGGAAATCAACGAGCACGTCGAATCGCCTCTGGAAAGCTTTATCTATTCGATTGCCCGCGTTGGTAGTGACGATGACGATGCCCTGATAGCTCTCCAAGCGTTGCAGCAGGTAGTTGGTTTCCAGGTTGGCGTAGCGGTCGTTGGCCGATTTGACATCGGTGCGGTTGGTCATCAACGCATCGCCCTCGTCCACCAGCAGCACCACGTCCAACTCTTCCGCGCGAGCCAGCAATTGACTGAGATTCTTCTCCGTCTCGCCGATGTACTTATTGACGACCGCCGCCAGGTCTACACGATACAGGTCAGCTTGCAGAACGGCGGCAAGGATGCGTGCGGCCAGCGTCTTGCCCGTCCCGCTCGGCCCGTTGAAGAGCGCGCGCACGCCGCAGTTGACCGAATTACGAAAGCCCGCGCCGAGATGCTTGAGCAGGCGTTCGCGGTGGCGACAGCGATGCTCCAACTCGTAAAGCTCCTCGGCGGTCGCTTCGTTGACGACGAGGTCGCTCCAACCCCCGCTCACTTCCAGCCTTTGGGCCAACGTGTCGAGCTTCTGCTGGCCCAGCGAGCGACAGGCGAGCTGCACGTCTGAGGCCGTCACTTTTTCGCGGCGCTCGACCAGCGCGTAGCTACTGGCAATGCTGGCGGCGCGTTGGACATTGCCGAGCGGGAGCAGAAAGCGATTAACGATGGTGTCAAGCTCGTCGCCGGCGTGTGCTCCCAGAGTGCGCCGCCAGATGCTCTCGCGGTGGTCTGCCTGCGGCGCGGGCAGTGTGAGCGTGATGGCGCGCTCAAGGGGCGTGCCGCTTACGCCTCCCTCGCGCCGCATCACTATGCCGATTGCGCCGTCATAGCCGTTGAGCGGCATCAACTCGATGGTTTCGCCGGGCGCGGGATCGAGGGCGACGACAGGGAATGCGCCCGTCAGCGTCGCCAGCGGCCCGACCGTCTGCCAACTCTCCGCGCTCGTCTGGCTCTGTGTGCTCCTATCACAGAACAACAGGTCGCGGCGCAACGCGCGGGCCAGCGCACCCATGATAGTGCGTCGCCCACTGTCGGCCATGCCGCGCAAAATCACTGCGCTCAACTGGCCGCGCGCAATAGCAGAAGGCAGCCCGTGCAATCGCTGACGCAAAGCATCCTCAAGCACCAATTCCTTGAGCGGCAGAAACTCACGCTTTGAGTGAAGCGTGCAATCGGCGCTGAGACGTGTGAGCGTGCGTCCGCGAATAATATCCCAGACGTGCGCGGGCACGCGCAGCACCCACTCCGAGCGTGGCGCGGTCTGGTTCTCGGCGACGACTAATCCGGCCTCCATCAGGCGGTGTGTTGCGCCCCACCAATCGCCCATGCGGCTGCCTTGATTGGCTTCGCCCACCAGCGCACCGATCAACCCTAAGCAGGGACGGCGCGCGGGCAGAGGCTCCTGCAAGGCCGCGAAGAGTGCGCCGAAGCGTATGTCTTCCTCGACGATTCCGGCCAGCACGAGCGCCAGTTGCTCCTGATAAGAGAGTCCAGTGTGCCGCGCCAGCTCGCGCAAAGGCAAACGCACGCGCGCAGACTCTTCCCATTCCCTGATCTGCTCCCACCACCAGAGCAGCGCGTCTTCCTCCGTCAGCCCTACGGGCATACATCCGCGCAACTCCTTCTCGTAACCCTTGAGGAACGTGTAGGAATGCGAGGGTGTGTTGTAGAGTGTGCCCATGACACTGGCAAGGCGCTGCAAGTAGCTGATGATGTGAAAGACGGCAGCGTAATAGAAGAGGCGGAAATGTGATTCGGCACTCGGCGGCAGTCCCGCGAAGGCGTTCGTCGTCGGCGTCATCTGTTTCACTCCTCACTGATAATGGATGGAGACCACACGCATCGCATCGCTTATCCATCCGGGCGTGGCGTCCAGCCCCGCACGACGCACGGGCAGCGAGACCTGATTCATCTCCATCAACAGATCAACGTGCGTCTTCGTGCAGAACAGCCGCCCGCGCTTGACCAGAAGGACACGCGCCAACTCTTCGGACGCCGTCTGCTGTCCGTCCGTCAGGGCGCGCGCGAGCACGTATCTGAGGAACGGGAAGGTCCAGCCAAGCCAGCGCCGCAACGCGCGCGTGAGCGGCGGTCTGGCACGCGCGCCGAACGAATCGCCGGGCCACACAGGCGGGCGCGTCCGGCCAAAGCGTAATTGCACATCGATGCCCTGCGCTCGATAGTGTTCCGCTTCCTCCGCAGCAAGCGCACGAGCATCGCCGGGCGCAGCTCGCACACACTCTCTCTCCGCCAAGACAAACTTCCCTGCCCTGTGCCAGAGCACAAGGCGCGCGCCTGACGTGCAGACCTCACAGGTCGTCTCATCCGGCATAAAACGCTTTAGCCATTCGGCTGGAAGACGAAACCTTTGGCCGACTCGAAGGCGGGCGGCCGGAGGCTCGTCAACCGGACGGCCATCAAGGTGGGCCAGCATGGGCCACATAGGGTCTGTTTCGTATTGCTCGCACAGGTCGCCGAGCAGGGCGCGCGCGAACAACTCTGCCAGTCCCCAAATGTTGAGGTGTTCCGACAGATGAAATTCATCGTCGAAGCATTCGGGCAGGCGCAGTCGCGCGAAAAGATTGAAGAGGAAAAGCACTCCGCCAAGCTCTGTCTCGCATCCTTCAAGGTTGGCCCAGGGCGAGTCAGTTGTCACTTCCACTTGCTCATCGAAAATCTCCGCGCAGGCTGCGCCGTCAAGGCTTCGCGCCTCGCCCGCTGGCTCTCGCCTCATCTCACACACAGACTCGCGCGTTTCCTCGCTCGGCGTCACGCGCCGTAGCGGCGACACTTCCGCGCCCCTCTTGTCTTGCGCAGTGTGAGTGTGTCCGTAGAAGTCCTGCGCATTTCCGGTCGCTGCTATTTGAGCTGCGCTTTCATTGCCCTCGTCGCGCGACCCGAACGGCAATCTATCTGCGGCGCGAGATTCGCGTGTACGCTCGTCGGGCGTCGCGCTCTCTTGATGCTGCGTCGCGCGTGTGGACGGTGTTGGTGCTAAATCTTCTACACGCTCCTGTCTGATGTGAGCCCGCTCAATCCACCACCCGACCTGCGCGACGAAACGCGAATTGCGAGCAACCGCAGGAGCGTGAAAGAGGGCGACGGCCATCGCAAACAGCCGCTGCGTCCTTGGCGGCAATCGCTCACAAGCCGCATCAACAGCGGGCAGCCAACGCATCCAAGGCGCGCGTGTCCAAGGCGCTGACTGTGCGCCTTCAGCGTCGAGCGCCGTCCTTCCGTCTACGCCCGCCGACGCTTCGGGCGCGTCCTCATTCTCAATCCGCTGCTCATCAAAAGCGTTAGTATCAACTGCCGTCGAAGTTGGCCCATCAAGGCGCGCGAGGTGTTGTCTGCCACTTGAGGTTCGCGGCGGGAGAGCGCGTGGCGGCAACGAGCGTGCGTCGCCGGATGTATTGAAGCGCGGGAGGGCAAATTCCACTGACAGCGCGGCGAGGAGCAAGTCCGCTTCGTCGGGCTGCAACGTTTGCAAGACCTGCGCGCTCACGCCCCAGCGCGCCAGTTGTGCGATTGCCGCCGGGATAAAACGCGCCGTCTGTGACCACACGCGGACGAGAGCTTGCGAAGAGGAGACGGCGAGACCTGTGCCGAGTGATGCTTGCCAGCACCAGTGACGCTCGACGCTGCGCCTTTCGACGGCGACGCCGAAGCACGCCAGCCACTCGCCCGTGTCCTGAAACAGCAAAGCCTCCGCTTCCAAAGGCACATGCCCACGCACAGGCCGCACGGCGCGACGCCAGAGTTGCGCGATTTGCTCGCGCATCTCAAGCTCCCATTCCGGGCGCAGGCGGAACGTTTTGAGCGAGACGTTGTGCGGCGACGCGATTCGACGGATGACTAGAATCGCCTGCGGAGGAAATCCGTGCGGCGCGAGGTCTGCCCCCTGAAAAAGATGAGCGAGCCGCAGACGCGCCGCCAGCCTCTCTGTCCGAGGCGGGCAGCGCATGGTGATCCTGTCAATGGCTGTCTGACCCTTAAACATACCCACCAGAGAGTTCGCTGACAACGGCTGCGCGTTCAGAAACGGAATCTCACACCGCCCTGCACGGTGGAGAACTTCCTGTCCGTGCCGGGCGTGAAGACGTTGTGGAAGTTGTACATGGCATCAATGGCGAAATTGGGCGTGAGGTCCAACTGCAAGCCGCCCCCGACGTTGAGGCCGCCATGTGTGTCGCCCGGATCAAACGTGTATGCGCCCCCGCCGAAGTTGAAGAAGGGACGCAGGGGCGACGTGCTCCCGTAGACCTTGCCGTTGACAGAGAACTGGTGCAGATTCAAATCCGCGACGCTCACTATCGCCTCGCCGAAGGTGAACGTCTCGCCACTGAAGCGGTGGAAGGTGTAGATGCCTTCCAGCGAGAAGCGCTTGTTAAAGCGATATTCGAGGTCAACGCCGAAGTTCGGGCCGGGGTTGTAGAGATTGTTGAAATCCGAGTGCGGGATACTGACTCCGGCGTGCAGGCTCACTCCCCAGCGCTTGAACCTGCCGCCAGTGTTGCCCGGCAGCCTCACGAACGCGCGGACGATGCGCTTCTCGTTAGCGGCGTAATGAGTGCGCTGTATGTCCAGGCCGATCTGCGTCTGTGACACTTGCGCCGGGATAAACACGTCCACCGTGTAAAAGATGGTGCGCGCCACGTCCGCATTGACGACGTTGAATTGGAATGGGAATTCGCCTAACTGCATCAACAGCTCGACCGGAACCAGTTGCGTGATGCTGCCCATGTCTTCGATGAAGTTGTAGCGCGGCACTTGAGTCGACGGCGAGGCGCTGAAGCCGTAGGCATGCACCTGCACGATCACATTGTTGCGACTAAAAAGCCTGAACTCGTCGTTGGCCATGAGAACGTTCGTGCCCGGCTTGGCGACAATCGGCGGGCGATTATCTTGACCTTGTGGAGGCAGCGGGGATGTTGCGCCGGGCCAGGTATTGACGATGGGTTGGAGCGAGAGGGCGCGCAGCAGTGGGCCATTATCCGTCGTCACGTGGGCGCGGCTACTTGGCAGCGGATCGCCGAAGGGCTGCGCGGCGGCCAGTTCTCCCCACGTGTTGCTTGTTTGCGGCTCAATGTCTTTCATGTCATTAGCGGCTACGCGGCATGAAGCGTCAGGACATTCAACCATTGTAGGATCAGTGGCTCCGGAGATGTTCTTCTGCGTCCACTGATCCTCCCCGAGGCAGTAAGCAGTCATCATGTCTCGGACTTTCTGACGGCTCATGGTCGCCGTAAAGAACGATTCGGGAAAATCGGGGACGAAGTTCGTCGGCAGCACGTAGACGCGCACGCAGGGGTGCGCGTCTTCGTCCCTCGGCATGTTTTCCCACAAGTGCGGCGACGACGGGAAAGCATAAAAAGGTCCCATGTTTGTCCCGACAGGGACGACCACATCCTTGACGAGCGAAACGAAGGTGTACTCGCCCGGGTCGCCCGCGCCGAATTGTGCCCATAGGAAGAGGAGGTTGCGCCTCTGCGGCGCCCCGGTGGTATTGGTCAAGAAGGCTTCGAGCCGTGCGCGACAGGGCCTGGTCTTGTACCAGGTGTAGTTGGGAGTCGTGGAGTTACACTCGAAGACCTTGAGGCCGTTGTTGCTCGAATAATCCGGCGTGCGCTCGACCGTCACCGCGCCAGTGGCGGGACCGAAGGTGGCCGTGCCCCATTCGTCAGGCACGATCCAGTTGCCAAAGCCGTCGCATGTGCCCTGCACCGGATGAATCATATTCGTGATCGGAAGATTGGGTGTATTCGGGAAGGCGGTGGCGAAGCCGTCGCAGACCTGCGTGGCGCAGTTTCCCGTATCGTTGATGACGGCGAAAGCAAATCCCATGTCGGAGGTCGGCGTGCCCAGAAGGGCGAGCGGAATCTCGATCTCGGCAGCGTAGCCGCCGGGCGTCGCAAGCTGGTCGTTGCGTACGGCCACCACCGGCTGGTTGGATGTCACGGTACTCGTAATGTCATTCCAGACCGGTGTGGGGGTACAGAACGTATCACGCTCAAAGATTTTGACCTCCAGTTGCAGCACGTTGCCGATGTTATTGCCCCCTTTGTGGGAGATGACGATCTGGTAGTCGTTCGCCTGCGAGAAGAGGGCGTTGCCGCCCGCGAGCTGCGCCCCGCGTGATTTGTTCGAGTCGAATTGAAGCACGATGCGTTCACCGGTGATCAACATTCCATTGAGGGTGTCGGGTCTGGTCTGTGAGGTGTCAGGGATCTCGAAAAAGAATCCCACGCGCGGCCCCCCGCGATCATATCGCTTGGAGAAAACCCGTATGATTCTCGGCGTTATCACTCCTCCGGGCGCGTTGTCAAATATCGTCGTGAGACAGGCATCGCCGGAAGTGAGAACGCTGGCGTCATTCCACTCCGTGCCGCGTATGCCGTCAGTGGAGGTAGGCATCGTGCCGTTCGGTAACCCTATCGTGCAGTCCGTGCACGCCTTCACACCGGGACTCGCGGCGTAATAAAGGATGACCAGGCACAGCAGTTGGCGCACAAGCTGCGCCGCCATCTTGATTCGCCATGACGAGTGTGTTGTGAGCATCTCGCATCTCCTTTCATGCGTAGGCTGCAATCCGCGAAGCGGGCAGCTAGGTGTTGGCTCTCACGCGAATGGTGAAGGTCTGCGGGTGATCCGCAAAGATCGTCGGCGTCAGGTTGACGGATTCGACCCGGACGGTAAAGGAAGCTGTTCTCTCGCTTGTGCTCGGCGTGAGTGGGGTGCGGATCACGACTTGGACGAGGCGCGAAGCTCCCGGCGTTAGATCGAAGGTGCGTTGAAAGACTCCGTTTTGACCCGTCGTCTGGCTTGATAAATCCAGAATTCTGACGGCCCATTGCGTGACGGTCTCCGAGGTCAGGTTGACGATGAGGCGGAAATTCGCCGGGTTGAGGTCGCCCACAGGCGCTGTGTAGCGCAAGTTGTAGCCATAACCGAACGTCATGTTGGACGTGGCGTTGTCGGGCGAAATGCTGGGCAACACCACTGGCCCGTCATAAACCACGCTTCTCGTGACCGCAGTACCCACTCCGGCGGCCACCTTTAGGTCCGTTATCGACGACCGGGTGGTGATATTCGTCGGCGGCGGTGCGGTCGTCTCAAGCGTCAGCGTCACGGTGTCGTCAACCTGTGCGTTGGATGGAGCTTTGACCTTCACGACGACGGTGGTATTCGTGCCGGGGGCGAGATCGACGCTTGGAATCTCCGTCCCGGCCTCATTTTCAATCGTCGTGCTGTTCGACCAGTCGCCGTGAGCGGCGGTCGCAGTCGCACTCAGTTGGATGTTCAGGCGCTTGTCTGTGCCATTGTTGACGAGGAAGTGGTGGGGGAAAGGTTCCACGCGTGCGGGCACGAGGTTTTTTCCCTGCGGGCTTGACTGCCAGCTAGACCCAAACGGGCCGATGGCAACGCCTTCGCCGCTCCAACCGCCGACGAACATGTTGATGACGGTCTGCGCGTCCACGGCGGCAGACAGGTTGTTTGCCTGAACGGCGGGCCGCAGCCCCGGCCTGCCATCGGGCAGCTTGAGGTTCAAAAGTCCACCGAGAAGTCGCCCGAAGATTTCCCGTTGCTGCGTGTCCTGGATGCCGGGGATGTTCGTCTGAAAAAGGGTTGCCAGCTCGTCCTGTATTCGATGCATCTCCAGAAAAGCGTTGAGCGCGCCAGCCGTGTCCAGCGCCGTGGCGGCAGCGAGCGTATGCTGGCGGTTCGACATGTCGAGCACATAACGGATAGCGGAAGTGATGGTCAGTTGCGCACCTATCTTCGCATCATCTGTGCCGGGCGGCAGGAAGATGCGGCGCTTGATTAAGCCCCTGTAGACTTCCCAGGCGTCGTAGAGAGACTTTGCCACTCCGTCCTGCAAGAGCGGGCCGTTGAGTTCGCGTGTGACGAAGACCTGATAGCGTTGGGTCGAGGCGTTGGCCTCGACTGCGCTCTCGTTGTCCCGCACGCGGAAGAGCTGAAGGACGGGCTTCGTTTGCAGGTTTACGTCCGGGCAAGCGAACGACTCGCGCAGCAGTGCGCCGAATCGCTCGACGGTGATCTGGCTGGGCACGCCGGTCGTGTACTGGCCCAGCAGATTTGTCTGATGAAAGCCGCGAGGCGATTTCGTGCCCGACACAGGGTAGTAGCCGACGGGCGGCAGGTACTGAAAATAATTCTGCAACTGCACGGAGGCCAGCCCGCCCAGCCTCTCGAACAAATCTTGCAAGTGGCGCTGGAACTGCAAGAGCCTTTCGTAACCGTAGCTGCGCAGAATCGAGAACACGTCTAAGTCCAGGAGACGCCGCGCCAATCGGCGCACCGCCCAGGTATCCACGAACTGTACGCCCTCGCGACTCCAGTAGATGAGCGCGAGCGGCACGTCGCACTCTGTGAGCTGGCCGAGCGAGCGTAAGGCGGCGAGCGCGCCGTAGTTGACGAAGGTGGCGACGCCGGGGATGCTTTTAAACGGATCGCGGCGTTGACCATTCGTCTCTTCGGTGTCGAAGCAGAGATGAGCGAGGATGTTCCGCAGCTTCGAGAGGCTGGCAGCGTCGTTTAACTTGAGCAGGCCGTCAAGCTGCGTGCGCGTCGCGGTGCTGACGCCTTCCAGCGTCGCGAGGTCGATGCGCTCCAGCCTGAATTTGATCCCTTCAACCGCGTAGCGCTTGCCACACCCGCCGAAGTTGCTATTCGTGAGCGAGTGTCTGGTGGGGACTGAGCCTTCGTAAGTGGAAGTGGGTGTGGCGGTGAAGACGTAGACACCGATGTTGCTGAGATTGTCCGACGGCTCGGGCAGCGTGCATGCCGCGAAAAGCCCTGCCTCCGGGGGAAACGTCGCCGCGTCGCGCACCAGTGCCACGTCCACACTCTTTAAGGCGAGCGCCACGGCGTCGCCCTGACGGTTCAGCGCCAGTCCTTCGCTGACGCGCAGCACCGGACGCAGGCCGGTTGATCCCGTGGCGGTCTCCACTTCCAGCCCGTAGATGATCCCCTCGCCGATGCCCTGTCCCAGTTGACGGTGCTGCTGACGGTTGGTCGTAAGGACGACATTGAGGTCATCGGCTGTCAACAGGCGGCCATTGAAAAAGTTCGGGTTGCGGATACCGCTATCGGTGATCGGCTCGTGAAGTTGTCTGCTCATCTGAAGTTTCTCCGCTTACTTGTGCGCGCGTGGCTTTCTTAAAGTCGCCCGCGCACGCTAAGCTTGACAGTCAAAAGCTGGCACGTGTCGTAGCCTACGGGCTTGAAATCTACGCCGGCAATACTTGCATCAGAGATTGAAGGCCACCCAGAGGACCCTCACCGACTGAATCCGATTGATCGAAAGATTGGTGATGGCGATGCGAAAATCCCTCTTGTTCGGCTCGTAAAATGTTGTGAGCGCGACATTGGTTGGGCCGCCCTGCTGCCCTGGCGGGACGACGATAGTGTCTACCATCAAAGTAACCGCAGGCAATTCCTGCAACTCAGTTTTAACCACTTCGGAAATCAGCGTGCTGCCGATAACCCCCGGAAGAGTCCCGAAGAGCACGGTGTTCCTGTTCTTATTAATGATGCCCGTCGCGCCGGGGTCTCCTTTATCTCCCTTGTCGCCTTTATCACCTTTATCACCTTTATCGCCTTTATCTCCCTTGTCTCCTTTATCTCCTTTATCGCCTTTCGTGCCGGGATCACCTTTCAATCCTTGAAGCCCGCGCAGTCCCTGAATCCCTTGAAGCCCACGTAGCCCCTGCTGGCCCGGAGGCCCCTGCCGCCCAGCTTTGCCCATGATGCAGAAGAGTTCCTGTTTGAGGCGGTCGGACACGAGCACAGGGCGCTCGCAATCCTCTACCTCGACGCTGGCGTTGACGAGATTGCCAAAGCCGTCGAGTCGAAAATGGACACACGCGAGCAGGATGCAGTCGTCGTCCGCATGACCGACGTTCAAATGAGGACAGACCTCTGTGACCCAGATCGTCAAAGCCTGGCGAATCGTTTCGCAGGCGGTCGCCTCTTCCAATTCAATGCGATCCGCGTCGGGCGACAACATCGGCGAGCCAATCGAAGGGCTGCGGTGGTGATGCGGCGGCGAGAGGTGCGGCGACATAACATCGGGGAACGGCCCTCCGGCCATGCTTCGCACCAGATCGAGCAAGTATTGACTGCCGTCGGGCGACAGCGGGCCGGGCACAACCTCTACGCGCGAGAGCAGCTCACCGAACTCTCTATGGTGACTCTCGACGTGACCGCGCGGCGGGTCCCAGGAAAATTCTGCGCGCGCCGTTTCGGTGATGCGCGAGGCCGCGCGCGTATCTTCCTCAGAGGCGCAGGGCTGCCCGGCGATGGGAACCAGGTCGGTCGGACACTCCGCGTAGCATAGCTTGACGTAGATGGTGTGATGACCGGCGGCAGGCTTCGGACTCATCTGAGCGGCGTGCTTGCCAATCCACTCGCCGAGGCGCGCGCACAGGGAACGCTCGACCCAAATCCAGTGCCCCTTGGGGCTGACGGCGTAACCGGGTGAAATGCGAATCTCGACATCTGCGCCAACCTCGTCCGAGGTTACTTGCAGGCCGCAAACAGTGCCCGAACCGTGCAGCAGCAGGTTACTGATGCGATGCTTCCACTCGAAGTGTTCCTGCTCCTGGCTGAAGTCGTCCACACCGAGCACCATGCCAAAGGTGTAGTTCGTCCGCTTGTTTGGACTCAACATGGCTTTGTCTGCCGAAGCAGTGATGCAGTCTTGCATGATTATCTCCATTAGCTCCCATTAACTCCCATTAACTATTAGAGCGACGGCATATCTCCTAAACGATCACGATCCGAAACGACGCGCACCGCCACATCCATCGGGTGCGCCGAATGCAAATAACCCTCGGCCAGGTAACTACGACCGATCACCATCTCGATAAAACGACTCTCCTCGCCGAGCACTGTGTCAATGCCCAGCCGCGTCTCGCCCACGCGGAAGAAGTCCCAGTAGCGCCGCACGTCAAACTGCGTGTGCGCGGGTTTTTCCATCTCCGCGATGCGCCTGACCATCGCCTCCTCTTCGGGCGTGAGCGTTTCCGGAATGAGCACAGAGAATTGGTGCGCGAAGGCGTCCGGCGCTTCCGGCGCGCTGCGCTCGTCGCCCGATTGAACAGAAGCATCGCCCGCCTGAAATCTGCGCCCGCCGCGCGTTCGATAGCGCTCGACAATGCGCACCTTCGTGGGGCGTGCAGGGGCCAGCATGTAGTCGTAGAGCAAGTCCTCGAACTCCTCTTCACGCATCACGGCGCTCGGTTGGCGCAAGCCGTAGCCAGCCAGCTCAGTGATGAAGCCGGCGAACTCTTTGGGTCTGACGGCGGCTCGCTTGAGCTTGTAGAGCGTGACCTCAAGACATGGGTCTAGCAGAAGCTGCAAGGCGAAGAGAATGCCGGAAGGCGTGCCGCGTCGTTCGAAGAGCTTGCGCGCGAAACGTATAAAGCTGCGGCGGCGGTCGAAATGCGAGCTACGTTTGATTTCGATCGGCAGGTGTTCCGTCAGCTCCGTCTTCTGCCGCTGCTGCTGGATGTTGGCCCAGAGCGGATCAAGGACGATGCCGACCCAACCGGCCAGCCAGTCGAGCGCCTCTGCCGGAGCGCTGCGCGCATCGAAGAGCACGCTCACGTTGCTGATCTTGCCTTCAAGCTCTGCGTAGAAGCCTTCCTCGTTGGCGAGAAATCTTTCCAGGAAGGAAGCCAGCTCGGCGTCTTCCAGATACACGTCCGGCAGATAATTCCGTGGATAAGAGAAGCGCGGATAGTAGGCTCGCAGCGCGTGCAAGTGGGGCGTGGTGCGCCCGTTGCCGCGCAGCCTCAGCTTGATCTCCAGATAACGTCCGCGCGCTTGTTGGAACAGCAATTCCCAAGTGCCTGTGTTCTCCGGCATCTCCTCTTGAGCGAACTGTGGGAAGGCGTCATAGAAGGGCAGCTCCGTGCCCGCTCCGCGCAGGTAAAGGGTCGGCTCCGATTGCCACTCGACGTTAGCCAGCAGCAAACGGTCGTTGTGCGCGCGCGTCCAGACTTCGAGGGCCGTCTCCTCAGGAATGCACGCGTCCAGAAAGAGGCGATGCCAGACACAGTCGCGCTCCTTGCCGTCGAAGACGGGCATCATCAACGTGGCCTCTGACTCGTAGCGGTGTTCTTCAATGCTATGAAGCTGCACCCAGCGCGCGGCTTCACCACTGCCGCCATCGCCGCTCAACACGTCGTAGTAAAGTTTCTGACCGGAGGCCACCAGCGCGCGGCTGCCGAAGAAGTACATCGGCAGAAATTCTGTCTTGATCTTAAGAACGCGCGGCGATGCCTTGAAGTCGAGCAGGAAGACAACGCTTTGATTACCTTCGCGCTCGACGACGTAGAGCGTGTCCTGCCCTTTCGATGAATGGTCTTCTGCAATGAACGCGAAGTCATAGCCGACCACGGAGAGCTGACCGCCAGAGGTGTGCGTCAACTCTTCGACGACGCTCACGTCACCGCCCAAGGTGAGCGGCTCGTCCAGGCGCTCGCTCATGCGATAGTGATGAATGCGCGAAGCGGGCGTTGGCCCAACAGCGTGCGGGAGGTAAGCAGGGCTGTCCAGGAGCAACACAGAGCCGTCCGGTAAGCCTTCGATGCTGACGGGATATTCTACTTCCGGCGGCAGCGCAAAGCCGTTGGGGAAGCGCCGCGCCGGGCGAATCGCCACCTTGCCACCGACGACGTGGAAAATCTCCTGCTCCCCCGGCTCGATCTCGTGCAACAAGTCCGCCTCTGACAAGACGCGAAACTGCCTGTCCAATCCCCAGTAGGCGCGGTTGCGGCGATCCAGAATCCAGACGCCGCCCCACGGCGCGGGCGACATATCGCAAGGCTCGAAGGGCACGCCGGGCGGAAACAGCAACAGCATCGGCGGGCCGCCCGCGTGTAGATCGAAGATGAACAGGCCGCGCGCGCTGAGATTGCCGACGACCAGATAGTGATGAGTCGTGACGGCGAGGCCGCTCAACATGACGCTCGTCAATGGCTCTGCGGTGACGGGCGCGAATTGGTCTGAAGGCGCAGGCGCGGGCTGCTCTTTTTTCTGTTCCCAGAAGACAAGCGTCTTTTTCGATCCCTCCGGCCGCCAGAAAATCTTTTGCCGGTCGTTGCTGATCCAGTACCAGTTGTTAAAGCTGTCGGCGGCAGCGCCGCGTCTGTCTTCGGGGTCGAGCGCAGCGCCGCCGCGCGCGCTGACAAAGAGCACAAATTGCGGCTTCAACATCATCGCGCCGGACTTGGTGTCAAAGTCCAGGTGCGCGAAGCGGCCCGCAGGCTGGCCCTCTTCGTGGCATTGCTTGAGCCAGTCAGCCTCTCCCTTAATCAGGTGAAAACGAGTTCCGTTAACGTCCACCTCACATGCTCCTTTACCTCTTCACGCCCCTCCGACACTTTGTCGCGCCCCTGATTGAAAACACGGCGATTAAAAACACCGCCGCGTGATGCGCTAACACTTCGATTTCCTGACCGGCACGGGGACGGTGGTCGGCTCAGCCGCCTGCGGAGTCGCCGTGACGAGAAGGTCTGCGAGCGCCTCCGCTTCGCCTTCGCGCACGCTCACCAGGTCGAGTCGCGGCAGTTGCAGTCCAGTAAACTGCTTGCCCTCAATATTGAGTTCCTTCTCGACGCCGAGTTCCATCGAGTTGACGAATTCGACCCCGGCCACGCGCGTGACCATCGCCTCAAGGTCTTTCTTCAGGAGGCGCTTGTTGAGTTCCCAGCCCTCCTCTTCAGACCCGCCCGGCGGCAGCGCAGACAAATACTCTTCGAGCCTGACGCGCACGTCCTGAATCACCTGATCGCGAAAGTAGCCGGCGCGTATCTCTATGCCGACCGAGAGCGAGACCGAACGATAGACCGGGCCGCGCACGTAAATCTCGTTTGTCACGAGACGGCGCTCGTCCAGGTAGTCACATACCGTGCGTAGGAAGAGGCGGTTCGGCGTCGGCGTGCGCGGGCGCAGTGTGTCGAACGACGGTACAACCATCAACGTGACCACTCCCGCCACGTTGTCCAGCAGCTTGTCCGGATGAAACAGCGGCAGGACTTCGACGCGCCCTATGTCAACGCCGGGAGTCCGGCGCGTGATGTCTTTGAAATCCTGAACAGTGACGGCGCGGTCGCGGTGACGCAACTGGCGCGGGATATTGCGCTCGCCTTCTTCGACCGTCTCACCGAGGTCTCCGCCCCACGTCGCAATCGGGTTCTCGACCTTAAAGCCGCCCTGCAATCTCACGTCCGGGCTGCTCTTGATCGCTCCGATGGCGACGTTGCCCTGCGTGCCGCCGCTATAAAGATAGCTGGCACGGATGCGACTCCCTGCGGGCGGGCGCGCGCCGCGCAGCCCATCGCCGAAACGCACCTGCCCGGACTCCGGGTCAACGACGAACACTTCGTCGTCCTCGTCGGCTGCCAGCAGATCATCTGTCTTCTGCCACAATTGCCAGTTCCGTGTGATGTCCTCCACTTCCAGAAAGACAGAGTCTTCGATGACCGGCGTGTTGGCGAGCATCACGGCCTGATCCGGCTCGCCGTTGGCCGTGCCGAGCAGTTCGTTGAAGACGGGGATGGCCTGTCTGACGCGCGCGGAGTTGATGCCGATCCAATTGAGGCGCGCGTTGAGCGCTCCGGGCTGGCTGCTCGCGGTGGCGACGACCGGGGCGTTTGAAGAGAACGAACCGGAAGCGGCGACAGCAGACCCGCCCGTCGTCGTTTTTGACGATTGCGCTCTTGGTAGTCGCACACAAATCCACGTCAGGAGGCGCTCGCGAATATCGTTGTCTTCGATGCGCGGGGGAAACTGACCCGTCCCTTCCTGTAGCGGTTCGGTGAAGCTCCACGTCTGTAATTTGTCCTTGCCCGGTAGCGCCAGTTGCACGATGCCCACCTCGTTGAGCACGTCCGGCTGCTGAACGACACGCAGGCGCTCGTAGCGAACGGTCGCGGCGCTGCTCACGTCCGGGATTTCGTAGACCAGGGCCGGGATGGCCTGCCGTTGCGAGACGAGACGCCTGGGCAGCAGCGGCGGGACGTTCTCGGTGAGCGCAGGAACGACGCCAATCGAGATCGTCTGGTTGGCGAGCGCCTCGCGCACCGCCTCCTTATCGACATTCTTGGGCGCGAGGAGCGCCAGGTAGATAGTGTGGTCTGTCGTCTCATCATTAGCGAGGTTGACGAAAGTGTTGGGCGCGCTCGCGGTCGGCAAGAGCATCTGCGTCGTTTCGTAGAAATCAAGCTCAACGGCGACGGGTGGCTGCTCTGCGCCAGCGCCCGCTTCGCCCATGCCCGGCGCAGTTTTCGTCGCGTCCGCCGTGTTGGCGTTCGCCGCGCCTTGCCCGGCACTCTCAAGCGCAGCCTGCGCGGCCTCTTTGATGGCCTGGTACTTCGTGCTGAACTCCGCGTAGCGCGGATCGTCCTTAGAGATTCTGCGTTTGTAGTAGGCCAAGGCCTCGACGGGCAAGACGTTGAGCGCGTCGAGCGTGAGGAATTGGACGTTGCCTGCCGCGACGATGACGCCCTGCCTGAGCAGCAGAGGCTCGACCGGCCCGCGCTCATTGCGAATCACGATTAATCCTTGCGCGGGAGCAGCGGGCTGCAAAGGGATGCCGAGCAGTTGAAGGAACTTGAGACGGTTGCTCTCAGGATAGCGATCAACGCGGTAGAGCAAGCTCTCCGTGAGGAAAGCGAAAAGCTCGACGATAGTAATGCCGGGGTCGCTCTCGACATTAAAGTTCGTCCACTCAGGGGTGTGGACAGGGATACGGCTCTTCGCTTCTTGCAGCAACTGCTCGTAGTTTCGATCATCCAGCGTTGGTAATTGCAGAGGCATCCCGCTATCCCTCCAACTGTAAGGTCAGGCCCATGCGGCCTATGGCCTGCGTCGCCACGAGACGAAAGTGAATTTGCACGCCGACCATGCGCTGATCCTCTGCGTCCGGCTCGACCATCACCTCTTCGACCGTAACGCGCGGCTCCCAGCGTGCGATGGCCTTCTTGATGCGGTCGCGGATCAGCGTGCGCGTCGTCACCGTGTTCGGCTCGAAGAGGAATGCGCGCAGCCCGCAGCCGAACTCCTCGCGCAGCAATCGCTCGCCCGGTTCCGTGAGCAGGATTATGCGAATTGACTCGCGCACGTTGTCCTCGCCCTCCGACCACGCGAGGCTGCCGTTAGCGCCCACGCGCGGCGGAAATCCCAAACCCTGTCCGAATAAATTTTGTCGCCGCATCTTCTTCGTTCGCCTCCGGTGCAAGCCTTCTCTCTCTCATCGCCACTTGCCGCGAGGAATCGTCCTTAGCCCTTCCCAGCCTTGAGCGGGAAACAGATCTTCAGCAGAGGTATCCACCAGAACACGATGTTGAGCAGAATGACGATGATCATCAGCAGGATGAAGGCGCAGAGCGTGATGATCGGCAGCGAGAAAGAGCAGATGAACCCGCTGGCGCTTGACCCGTCAGTATTTGAGGCAGCGTTGTCGAGGACTTTTTCCTCCTGGCCCTTGATCCCCTCCAACTTTTTGTTCAGCTCCTTAGAGATAAGAAAGCCGACGTTCTTTTTGAATTTGCGTAGCCCCGCGATGCTCACGTCCTGCGGCAGTCCTATGCGGACAGTGCGCGCGGGCGCATCCGGGTCCATGAAAGCCGCCAGCGCGAACGCTTCAGTCGGGCGGCTGATGTAACGATGCGGCGGATCACACTGCGCTCGTTCGTAGACGAAGCGCAGCACGTAACGGTCGTCCTCGGCGGTCGCTAATTTCGGCACGACGACGGGCTTTGCCACTGCCTGCACATCGAGCGCGTCCTTCACCTTGTTGCTCAGGTCGTTGAGGCCCGTCAAACGATTGACTTTGAGGTTGTAGTCATTGTTGAAGCCGAGCGCCGCCAGTCCGGCTTCGTCCAGGTCTCCGCCCTTGTTCAACTCCGCCCGCTGACGCCCGGCCTGTCCGAGCGCGGTCGCCAGATCGAGCGTGCCGCCGAGCCTTTGAGCTTTCAGGTAATCCGTCAGGTCGCGTTTCTTCCCGGTAAGCTGTGAGGTCGTCTGCTCCTTTAGCGCACGTGCCACGTCCGATAGATACTCGTCAAAATACTCCCACAAATCGAGCAGCAGGTAGACGGAGATGCGCAACTGTATGATCGGGCTCGCCTCCGCCGCGCCTTTGCCGAAGAGCAGTGGATTCGCCAGCGGCCCGTTGAATCTAGCGTCCAGCTCGTCAAGGCGCTGATCCCTGCCGTAGTCAACGATTGAATCAGTCGGGGCAGCCGCATATGTATCCTGGCTGGCGACAGGAACGTAGCCGAAGAAGATGGCGCGGCTTTGCGCCGTCATCGTCTGGAAGAGCGGCAAACGCTCTTCGTTCGGCAGAACTCTGTCGAGCTGTGTGCCCAGAGATTGCCATCCCTTGTTCGCCTCGTTCACGTTCCAAGCGTACTCTACGCCGTCAACTTTTTTGCGCAGCACGAAGAAGATGTTCTCGCCTTCGCCGAGCAGCACTTCGCGGTCTGGAAAGCCTGGCAGGCGGCAGCACAGCGAGGCGCTCGTCAAATAGAAACGTCCATGCGCGGGCTGGAACAGTTTGAGCTTTGCACCCTGTCTGGCGATTCGCTCGACGGCGTTGCCGAAGGCGTCTGCGCGCGGAGCGGCGGCAGCAGCGAGAAAGTCTTCCATGAAAGCGTCTGTGCCGAATTCGAGCAGCGTCGGGCGAAAGAACTCCTGCCGTAGCATGTCTGTACTGCCCGGCTGCCACAGGATCGAAGGCTTTAACCAATCGAATGTTTCTGCCATCGCTTCTCTTCCCTTATGTCTCTCTTCCAGGTTCTCGCTTTACCAGATGTTGCCTGCGCCCGGCGTGTAGCTGGCGCTGACGACCGCGTTGCTGATAAGCGTGTCGCACTGCACGACGCCGCTGAACTTCGACATCCCTGCGTTAACCGTCACCATCCCGGCGCTCACCTCCATGGTGCTCGCCTGCACCTTGACCTGCGCGGCGGCCGTGATGGTGATGCCGGATGATTCCAGCTTGATGCTGTTGCCGTTGGCGTCTTTGATCTCGATGGAGCGCCCGCCGTCTTTGATCTCGATGCTTTGTTGCGGCGTCTTCAGCGTCAGCGTCTCCTGCCCTTCTTGATCGTCGAGCGTGATGCGTATGTCGCGGCGCGAGACGATTGACTTCTTGTAGTTGTTGCCCGCGCCGTCCATCTGCTCCGGCGGCGTGTCGCTGCCGTTCCAGAGCGCGCCGACGACGTAAGGACGGCGGGCCTCGCCGCCCTCGAAGACGACGAGCACTTCATCGCCCACGTCCGGAATGAACCACGTGCCACGATTATTGCCGGCCATCAACACCGCCAGGCGTGCCCAGACTTCATAGCCACTGCCGTCGTTGTCCGGCATCCAAGGCAGCTTCACCTTAATGCGCCCCTGCGAGTCCGGGTCTTTAATGTCCGTGACGGTGGCAGGGTATGCGCCGTAGAGGCGCTTGCGCGCCGAAGCCGCTTCGAGTTGCTCAAGTGATTCCAGCACGAGTTGTCCTTAACCTCCGATGCCCGGTCGTTCGACTTCAAAGTAAGTGCGATAGCCCAGCCGCTGATCGAACGTGTGGCGCGCGAGCGTGACGTAGTACTTGCCGCCGAAGAGGTCGCCCAGGCCCTCCATGTCGAGTGTCGTCCCGACGCGGATGGAGGGCGTGCCGTCGGCCTGGCCCTTGCCGCGCACGAAGTGGCGTGCGCGTTCGCGATAGCGCGATTCGGCGACGGCGCGCGCCTCCGTTTGTGAGAGCGGCACGGACGCGACGACGCGCTCCTTGCGTTCGGCCAGCGCCTGGCTCAGCACGGCGCTTCCCGAACGCCCCCCGTTGAGTTCGGCGCTGATCACGCCCTCGCCAGCCTCCTCGTCAATCGCGCTCTTGCTGCCCACATCCCAACCGCTGACGTGTACGGACGTGCGCTGGTGCGCGAGGTCTGCGAGGACGCTGAACTCCATCAGGTTGCGACCGTAGGTGAGCGTCACGTTGCCGGTACTGCGGCGCGAGCGCGCCTGCGCGTGCAGGGTGCGATCTTCGATCCACAGCTCGGCATCGATGGCACAGGCGCGCTCGCGCAGGAACGCCAGGTCGCTCTGGTTGACTTGCGCGAGGACGCGATAGCTAGGCCCGTCAACGTCCACCTGCGGCGTCAGCCCGTGCTGTGAAGCGAGTTGGCGAATCACGTCCTCGTCGCTCATGTTTTCGAACGAGCGCGTGCGCCGCTCCATACGTAAATCCTGAAAGCGATCCTCTGCGAGCACGGTCAACTCCGGCGGGCGCTGCGGCGGGTACTGCGCCTCCAGCCCCGTGATGCGCCCTTTGAAAATTTCCGCCTGCGCGCCCGCCGGGCCGAATGCGACCGCGAACTCCTTGCCGAAATCAATCGTCTGGCGGTCGAAGAGCAGGAAGTCTGTCGCGTCATTCTTCGGCCCCCAGTTGTCGAAGTGCGCCTCGCAGCGGAAGAGGCCGAGCGTCGTCTCCTCTACGAAGAGAGAGAGAAGCAGCGCGTCGCCGAGCGACGGCTGCGCCGTCCCGTCCACTTTGATCGAAGGACGCGACGCGTAGAATCCTGTAATCGGTTCGCTGTCACCCATGCGTCAACCCGCGCAGCCTTTCAGTCGGCACACAAGCGCGCCGCGCGCTCGGCGTGCAGTTGCATCACTCGCACAATATCTTCAGGCCGAACCGTCGGCGCGTTGCCCTGTGAAGGCTCGTCCTTCGTCGCGGTCGGCGGGCCGGGAGTTTCGGGCGGCTCAACCACGATCTCGAAATCATTGATGATGACTGGCATCTGTTTGCTCCGATCTTTCTCTTTTTGGCTGCGCCCGCTCTTTACCAAGAGCACCTCGGGCGATGTGCCAGGCTATCTGCGGCGCGCGCCTGTACGCGTGCCCGCGCTGATGCTCCCGCTTAAGCTCGCGCTTGTGATCGCGCTCGCGTCTACGCTTATGCCTGCACTGGCGCTGCCGCTCGCGCCGCCGCTCAAGCCCGTCTTGATTTTGGCCCCGGCCTTTACGTCAACGAGCGCACCGGCGGGAAGCCTGAGCGGGTCGTCAATATTGTTGGCGGCGGCGATGCCTTTCCAGTCGTTGCTCTTGCCGTCGCGCGCGGCGAGACTCTGCACGCTGTCGCCGGGCCGCGCCGTCTTCAGCGGTCTGATGTTCTCTTGAGTCGGCGCGCCTCCGCCGCCGCCCTTCCCCTTCTCGCCCGGAATGAACTCTATCTCCTGGCGCGAGACGCCGAGCGAGATGGTCGCGCGCAGCGGCACGCCGTCGTCTGAGAAGTAGTCGAGCGTTTCGTCCATAGAGTCCACGATGCCGTCGAAAATCAAAGAGCCCCACTGGAAGCGCAGGCCCGGCGGCACGCGATTGCTGTTTGAGCCGCCCTCTTTTTTCGCCTGGACGAAGAAAGCTATGGCCTGCGTGTATTGACGCACGTCCTTGCCGTCACTGGTTGTGTCAAAGAGCAATTCGACCGACAGCTTCGTCGTGCCGCTGCCGACAAACTGGCGCGTAGAGCCGCCCGGCTGGTCGCCTCCCTGATTCTTGTTGGAAAAGCTGATCCGCAGTGACTGAGGATTGAACTGGACAGTCACACTTTTTCCGCCCGACACAGGCTCGGCATTCGCCTGGTTGGTGTCCCACTTGATTTCGACGAGCTTTGCTTTCTTCAGCATCGCGGATTCTTCCTCTGCAATCAGGGCAGCTTGATCTGCATCGAGCGATAAACGAGCTGCATCTCTTCGAGCGCCACCTGACCGTCCTTGCCGTTGAGGGCCGAGCCTCTGATCTTGACGGGCAGGCAGCCGTAGAGATCAAAGAGCAGCGTCGGTGTGCCCGCAGCGTCGCGCATTGTGACAAGGCCCTGCGCCGTGATGCCGCGCTTGTTCTCCGTCTGCCCGCTGTTGATTCCACCCGCCGCAGCCCTGAACCATTTCCATAAATCTATGTTGGCGGTCATCCCGCGCTTGAGCGTCAGTTGTCCGTAAGAGACAGGCCCGGGCAGATGTATCTGCTCAAGATTGTTGCCGCCCTCGCGCACAGTCTTTGGCTCCATAGTCATTTCCAGCCCGTCACATTCGGCGAAGCTCGCGTTGCATAGCGGATTGGTCAAGCCGACGCTCTGCGGGTTGGCGACCCGCAACTGAACCTCGAAGCGAAAGGCTGTGAAGATGATTTCGTCAGGCACGTTCTTAAGCCTCCCTTGCCTGAAGCAGGTCTTCGGCCACGCGTGTGAGCAGCACCGTGATGAACTCCAAGGGCTGTGACGGGGCGACCTGTATCTGCGCGATGAAGCGCCCCGCGTCAACGCTCTGCCGAGTGTTGACGCTGCTGTCGGTCACGATTTGGTAGGACTGCGCCGGTGACGCGCCCGCGAACGCCCCGCGCTCGTACATGAATTTGAGCACCTCTTCGAGCATCAGGCGCACGCCCTCGCGCAGCCGCTCGTCGTTGCTCTCGAAAACGAAATCCATGCCGCGCTCGACGACCAGCTTCCTCAGCAGAATCAGCAGCCGCCTGACAGAAATCTGTAGCCAGATGCTCTCGTCGCTTAGCGTGTGCGCGCTCATCGCGCGAAAGTCGCCAGGCTCGGCGCGGATCAGGTTGAACTGAAGGTCGAAGAGGTCTGCCCAGTCTTCCGTCTTGATGAACGGGTCGAGTCCGAGCACGCCTGCGAGCGGGAGGTTGGCGGGCGCGACCCAGACCTGCGCCTCGTGCTCGCGCCGGGCGATGATGCCGCAGATTGCGCCGTCCGCCGGCACAGCGCGCAATCCGTCAGCCCCGTTTGCGTCCGCCCGCAGCAGCCACGGATGATAGACCGCCACGTAACTAAGATCCGCGATGTCGCGCGCCTCTGCGAGCGCGCTGCGGCGACGCGGCAGACCCGTATGCACGCGCAACTCCTCCTGCCACTTGATGCATTGCCGTTTCTCGAAATAGTGCGGCAGCGTAAAGACGCCGACCACGTCACGCCGCGCCTCGCAGAAGTTGAGCAGGGCGTGCTGAATCTCTACCAGGTTTCGCAGCTCGCGCTCGTACTGCGGATCAGTTTCATCGTCCGTGTTGATCGGCTTCAGGAGCGGGAGTTCCGGCGCGGTGGTCTGCGGCGCTGGCTCGACGGCGACGGCGGGCGGCGACATCTCTACGGGCGGCGACAAGACCGGCGGCGCGCACTCTATGAACTTCGAAAGGTCTGGCGGTGGCGGCGGCGTGAAGGGTAACTGCGGCGGCGGAGTCTTCTTGACACGCACCCACTCGCGCTGCGCCGCGTCGCTGACGGAGACGAGCGCTGTTGCCCCGACGAACATCAGGCTATGCAGACCGCGCAGCCGTTTGTTATGCACGTAGAAGCGATCAAACGCTTCGCGCATCAGGGCATCGCCCGAGGTCGTCTGGACGGCGAGCTGCTGGACGAGCACAGGGTCTACGAAAAGCTCCGGCTTGAAAGTCTCCAGGTCATCCTTGCCGACGCCGTCTTTGACAGGGCCTGTGAGCTGATCCTCGGCCAGGATGGTGAGCATGTTGAGCGGCAGATAAGTTCGCCCGGCCTCATCCTCTTCTGTCGGTGCGAGCAGCCCGGCCAGCGCCGCTTTGTCGAGCAGCGCGAGTTGCTTCTCGTCAAGGCGCGCATCGCCACGCATCGCGCGGAAGATGTTGGCGCTCTCGGCGGCTGGCGAGAGTGGCGTGTGGCTTCCGGCGGAAGCGCCTGATGTGCCTCGCGCCTGCGCGGCCTCGCCTTCGATCTGTTGTCGTCGCCGCAGGCTGCTTGATTCGAGCAGCACCGCGTCACCCCAAAAGCGCGTGTGGCCTTCATTGAAAGAGAGTTCGTCAAGGGTCGGGCGGCGCTCTTTGCCTTCGCGTAACGCCAGATCAAAACGTAATCGTTCGACGCTCTTGAGCGATAACGGCGAGGCTTGCGGGAGGTCCTGCGCGGGCAGGCGCAGCAGTTGATCGGCGCGCGCGACGGGCTGCATCGCACCCGTTCCGTCCTTCCAAGTTCCAGTTTCGCTGACGGGAAACAGAAAACTCCTGTTATCAATCTGCTTGACTTGCAGCACGTCGTCGCGCTCGACGCTCCTCGCTCCTCTGCCAGTCATCTTCAATTGGAATTTTCCGCCCTCGACAAAGATGCGGCCATTGACGCTCAACTGCTCTGTGGTCTGCGCCGTCAGGCGATCAACCCTGACGACGAGGCGCGACGGCGCTGACCGAAGAGGCTGCGCCAGTTCCCAGGTGTGTTGCGCCAGCAGCTCGACGGGTGTGGCCGGAGTTGCGTTAGCTTGTCGTCGCACCTGCGCCACGGGAAAGAGGAATTGCTGCCCGTCGTTAAAAGTGAGACGCAGGAGATCGCCCTGTTGAATCGCCTGCGGCGCGCTGCCGGTCGTCCACGCCAGCCGTTGAAAGGCGTGCGGCCCGTCGCCCGTCTGCAACGTCAACGCCCCGCGTATCTCGAAGGCCGCCGCAGGCAGAGGCGTCATGCGCAGACGCGCTCCCGTGCGCAGGCGCTCGGCCCAGCGCCCCTCGGAAGACGCCTTGATCGTTACGAGCCTCGGCCCGTCCTCTGCCGAAGCGGTCGCGGGGTCTTGCCTGCCTTTGAGCGCGACCATACCGTGCAGGCGGAAGAGCGTCCGCGTCGCCTCGCGCCCGGCGACACGCACGACGTAACAACGCGTGCCGCCGTTGGCGAAGAACGTCCCGACCGCCGACGGCAGATGAGCGTAGACGGTGTGCCCGCCCGGCGCGCGCGCGAGGGTGAGGTCGCCGCCGAATATCTGGCGATAGGCGTTGAGGTCTTCGACCATGATGGGCCAATCGAGCGGGCCGCGCTCGGCGAAGCCGACGAAGGCTGCCACGTCGAGCGGCGGCAGCCCCAGCCCGCGCGCGCGCGGCGGCGGCAGAAAATAGACTCCCGGTAGACGTATGTTGGACGCTCGCATCATAGGGACGTGACGGCGCGCTGGCAGAGAAGCCGTCCGGCGTCTGAGTCCACGCCGGATGACGAGTTGAAAGTTAGACTGGCGACGGGCGGCGTGCCGGAGAGGGGCCGCCCTTCAAGGTCACTCGATCTTGACGCTCTCGCACGCCAGCACAATCTCTTCCATCGCCACGTCTGTCCCGCCCTTGGCGTTCAGAGTTGGGCCGGTGTACTTGATCGGGCGCGCGTTGACGAGCGTCCAAGTCATCACAGGCCCACTGTGGTCTTCGGCCATCAACTCTATGGTCACGCTTGTGAGGACGCTGCTCTGCACGCCGTCGCGCACGTCCTTGATCCACTTGAAGAAGTCGTCCTGGCCGATCAGGCCGCGCTTGAGCGTGACATCCGTGACCTTGTAGACGTTGTTGATTTTGCGGACGTGATTTTCAGGATCGTTGCCGTTGCGGTACTCGGCCACAGTGCTCTCTATGCCGAGGCCGCTGACCTCCTGAAAGCCCGCGCGGATTGCTCCGGCGTCGCCAAAGCGGTCGGCGGTGACACGAAAATTAAATGCGCCGTATGGATTGTCGCGTGGAACTGGCATCGTCTTAGCTCCTTTATCTCTAAGCTTCGCTTGAGCGGGTCAACTACACCTTCCGGTCGGCCGTCCATTGACCGATGCGGAAGATGACAAACTCGGCGGGCTTCACAGGGGCGACGCCGACAAGACAGATCAGGCGACCATTGTCGAGGTCGTTCTGCGTCATCGTCGAGCGGTCGCAGCGCACGAAGAAAGCCTCTTCGGGCTTGGTCCCTAAGAGCGCGCCCGTCCGCCACTCGTTGAACAGAAAATCTTCGACCGTGCGACGGATGTTGGCCCACAGCGCGTCGCCGTTCGGCTCGAAGACCGCCCACTGCGTGCCCTTGTCAACAGAGTGTTCGAGGTAGGCGAAGTAGCGCCGCACGTTGACATACTTCCACTCCGGGTCGGAGCTGATCGTGCGCGCGCCCCAGAGACGGAAACCGCGCCCCTCGAAGAAGCGGAAGCAGTTAATGCCTTCAGGATTGAGGATGTCCTGCTGCGACTTGTTAAGCAGCGTCTCGAAGCCGATGGCCCCGCGCACGATCTCGTTGGCGGGAGCTTTGAAGACGCCGCGCTCCACATCGTTGCGCGCGTAGATGCCAGCGACGAACCCGCTCGGAGGCAGGTTGATCTCGCGCCGCCCGTCCGGGTCGTTCGGGTCCAGCACGCTCACCCAGGGGTAATAGAGTGCCGCGTACTTGGAGTCGAACTTGCCCCGGAAGTTTCGCACCTCGGAGAGCACGAAGTTGTCGGGCGAGTCGAGCACGGCGATGCGGTACTTCATCTTTTCGACGTGCGTCAAAAGATACTGCGTAATCTGACTCGCACGCCGGTCGTCGTCCGCTTCCTCCAAATGCTCGACGTGACTCGAATAGCCTGGCGCGGCGACGATTGAAATTTCATCCACGCCCTCGAAGGTGGCAAGACCCGTAATGGTTCGCCCTGTTTCGCTGCCCTTGTAGGTATTAGCGGTCGGGATGTTCCCGTCGCTGCCGCCCGCGAGCGTGATGTTGACTGTCCTGTCGGCAGGAGTCGGGCGCGGCAAATCCGGGCTGGATGCTTCAAGCTCGTCGTCCGAAGCGAGTTGGCGACGAATAGTTTCAACCATGCCGTTGCCGAAGAGCGCCGCCGCCAATCCGGAGCCCGAGTCGATGCTTCCGGGACGAATGGCGAAGGGCACGTGCAGAAAGCGATTGCGCGACTCCGGGTCATCCGTGAAATAACGCGAGAGCGAGTTGCGGCTGTTCGGGTGCAGCGAGAACTCGCCGATCAACTCTTCTATGTCGTACCTGCCGGGTCGGCGCACGCTGACGATAACGGTGACGAGGTGTACGCCGTAGCCCTCAAGCGGGGCGAAGCGATTGAGGCCGAACTGGCTCGTCGAGACGCTGTCGCTATCGAAGTTCACCCCGTCTTCGTCCTTGAGCACGTCGTAAAAACCGTTGGCGACAGGGTTGGTGGTCGGCAGTTGCGGCGGTGAGCCCGTCGGGACTTGCTTGATGTAGACGAGGTCGGCGTCGGTCAGTCCGGAAACCGTCGGGTTGTCATCGCCGTCGGTGGTAAGGACATTGGGGCCGACCTTGACGGAGAAGGTGATGCGCATATTGCCTGCACGGCCCGGAAAGCGCGCGACGATGAGCGACGGCGACCCTGCTGCGGCGGCACAGCCGAGGTCTCTAAGCGCCTCTTCGCTCATGGTTCGCAGCGTCTGTTGATCCACATCAGGCTCGTAGATGCGCGTGACGTAGAGCTTCGTGCCGCCGTTATCGTAGAAGGCGCGGACGGCGTGCGCCATATAGTTCTGCGACTCCACAGAGTCGTCATCCGACTCGTCCTTAAAGATCAGAGGGTCAATGCCGCCATAGATGCGTTCGAAATCGGCAAAACTGGTGAGCAGTTCCGGCTCGCCGCCAATGGGGCCGTAGCGGGTCGGCCCAACGAATCCCGCCACGCTCGTGCTGACGCCCTCGATGGACTTCGCACGAAAGCTGACTTCCTCGACGTAAACACCTGGCGCAAGATACTCTGGCATGTCAAAACCTCTCTTTCAGTGTTAGGGTGATACAATTGTGGGCGGAACGAGCCAGACACAGGAATCAGTGCTCCCGTCTGTGCGAACCACCACGTCTTTGCCGAATTCAATTTCCGCTTCGAGCGCCGCCGCTGCCGGTAAGGTGACGCCGGGCAACATCTCTGCCGCGCCCTGCATCAGCAGCGAGACGAGTTCGGGAACGCAACGCCGCTCGCTTGCAGCGGTCGGCGCGTTGTCCGTCAAGCCCTCTTGCTGTCCTTCAATGATCTTGATCTGCGCGCGCGCGTCTGCGCAGATGAACCTCTGCTTCTCCGGCTGGTAGAAGAAACTGAGCGTCACCGGCCAGCGCAACTGCGAGATGGTTTTGCGCCCCGTCGTGTTCGGCGAGGTCACGGTCTCGCCGGCGGGACGTTGCAAAGGGTTTGGCGCGGGCAGGAAGAGGGCGAACTCGCCGCGCCAGTCCGCCAGCGCCACATAGGCTGTCGGTGGGCTGGTCACTTCGTACTCGGCGCTGATGCGCGCGAAAGCAGCCGGACGCAGCGTGCCATCAGCGCGCCGTCGCGTGGTGTCTTTGAGCCCGCCGCGAATCACCATGAAGCCCGGCACGCCCGCGCGCTTCGGCGCGGAGAAGAGCCACGTCGTCAGAACCTCTGAGCGCGGCAACGTCAAAGCCATGCTCCAAGGCAGATAGTTTCCAAGCGCATCCTCCACACGGATGGCAAACTCCTGTCCTGGCGGAGAAGCGGGCGGGCTGGTCTGAAAGGTTTGGCCGATGCCGTACTCGAAGTCGTGCAGACCGGGCAGACCCTGAAACGCGTAGATGCCGGAGCGTGTCACAAACGCCGGAACGGTCTTGCCCCGCCCGTTCGTCGGCGTCGCAGTGATTGACAACCCGCCGGAGACTTGCGCCTGCGTCGCGATGTCCATGCAACGCAGTCCCAGAGGCGCGGTGCGCAAGACTGTTTCGAGAGGGTAAAAGTTTGGCATTACGCTTGACTCGCGTTTTCTGTTAACGCACGACTCCGTATTCCAGTTGACGCTGCTTGACCAGCTCTTCCTGCGAGACCTCCTGCACGGACTCGATTCGCACGACCCGCGCGACGTATGGCACGGACAACTGATACTCTGTCGCCAGGTCGTCCCAGATACGCATCAACTCTTCATTGGTCAACTGGCCGACGACCACTTCGACCGTCTCGTCAACGCCGAAGACTCCGGCGCGCGCGCCGTTTAAAAGCGACGAGGGCAGCACGGGTTGGTCTTCCAGCATACGCATCGTCCAACCCAGAATCGCATGTTGCAGTGACGCCTTAGGGGCCCACGCGGTGATGAAGAAATGTAGGTCCAGCGGCAAGAGCTGTCGCCTGGCAGTGCCGTTGTTGCCCTTCGTTAGCGGCGCGCGTTGCGTCGCATTGACGTACACGCGGTAGAGGAAGAGGCTGACGCCCTGTGTCATGTGTTTCTTGAAATCATCCGTGCCGTAAACCTCGAACTGAAGATTGAGCCTGGGCTCGATCAGGTCGGGTCTGTAAGATTCCTGCAACATGCGCATGATGGCGTCACAGGTTGTCTGCACGGCATGAAAATCCGCCATCGGTTGCTCCAAGGCATCGCTGCTCTTCAGTGTTTCAATGCGCTCTCAGGTGATGGTTGCGTGCGTCCGCCGTTTCAAAGAGACGAGCGGCTTATAAACAAATTCGCGCCCGCCGCTGGTCGGCACGACTCGCTCCTCGCGCTTGATCAGTCGTAAGTGATGAAGCCGTCGGAGGCGATTACTGGCCGCGCTCAGCAACAGGCCGAAGCGTTTGTGCAACTCTTTGGAGGTGAGCGCGCCATACTTCTCGACCAGTTCGAGCGTATCGCGCTCGGCCTTCGTCAATTTTCCGAGGTTGTGCCAATCGCCGTTGCGGCCGATCACAGGAATCAAGTGGCCGCGCGAGCGTGCGATCATCTCGATAGATTCAATGAGGTCGTGATTGCGCTGATCAATGCAAAAGACCAGATATTTTTCGTGATGCTTCGCCTCTCGCAGGAGATCGACGGCGGACAACACCTCTTTCAAAGAGCCGTAGCTGGCCTCGCGCAATCTGGTCAGGTCGACGAGCAGCACGGAGCCTCCGGGCAAGCGTCGAAGTTTTCTGTTGATGGCTCGATAAACTCTGCATCCGGCATTGCTATCGAATAGCGTGTCGCGCCCCGTCAGATCATGAAGATTAAGACGGTCTGTGAAAGCTTCGAGGCCGGGGACGACCTCTTTTTGTGAGTGAGAGCCATTACTCACTTCGAGCATCCTGCCCGGCTCTTGCTTGCGAAATAAGAGAAGAGAGCGCCCCGAAATGATCGGGCGTTCCCGGAAAAAAATTCTCCGCCTTCAATCTTCGCTACGCTTTGGCGCTTCTTTTATCGTCGAGCAGCAGACGAGAGGAATTACTCTTGCTGCGGGCTGAGTGTTATGTGCCGAAGCTGGAAAGACCTGAGTTAGACGTGAGATCAAGACGCCCGTATGATCTCACCGGCTGAGAAAAAAAACTTGGCGGATTTTTTGCGCCACTCGCCATTTTTTTCGATCTGAAACGAAATGTGGACGGGGATTGATGTTGAATTGCACGAAAGACGCGCTCGAAATGCGAGAGATCATTAAAACCGACTTCGAGCGAAATATTCGTCACAGACATGTTGGTGCGCGCCAGCAACTCCTTCGCATGACGAATCCTCACGTGCGACAGATAGCTGACGAAGCAGATGCCCAGTTGCTCCTTGAAGATTTTACTGAAATGGCAGCGGCTGTATGAAGCCGAGGCCGCCACATCACTCAGGGAAAGCGGCTCCGCGTAATGAGCTTCGATATAGGTCAGCGCCTTCTCGATGCCGTAACTGACGACGGTTTTACAAGGCTCTAAAAGCATCAGCGTCGGCGAGAGTTCCAGGAGCTTTAATGAGGCCGCCACGCCGTCGAGTGAAGATGTTTGCGCGCGCTCGCGCTCCGCGCCGTTTTCTCTTAACAGGTTCTGCGCAGGAGCAGGCTCGCCTGTGAGCACACTGACGATTACGTCCTCAATAAAATCTGAACCGATAGCGACGACAGGCGTCTCCGGGCACACAGACCACGCATCACGGATCGCGTTCTCCCAACCCTGACGCGACGAGCAGCTAGACAGCAAAATCAAATCGACTTTTGTCCGTGCCAGTGCCGCTTGAATGTCTTCGAATAAGAGCGTATGCAGAACGCTCCACCTTTGTGAGATGGCCGCCGAGATCAGTTTTCCGCACTCTTGCAATGACCCGACGGCTAAGAGAGTCTTCGACATGATGTTTCACCTCCGCGAATTGATGTTCACTGACAGGAGATTCTTGAGTGTCTGTCAGAAGGCTGAGTGTTTCCCCTGGAATGAGCCGTCTGTTTTTAGTATGTTTTGGTAAACACGCTGACGGCAAAGGAACTTTTCAACGCCCCATGCTCTTCAGGTTTAATGTGGAAAGTTGAGGTTGCTCGTTAGACGACGAATGAAGTTATGTTCCGAGACAGCGCGGGTGACAGACAGGTTCTTGAGGTGTCTCTGATTTATGTTGCAGGCATTTTGAATCTTTCTGCCGCTTACAAACCTTATGCGCCCGCGTTTTGTGTCAAGTGTTGGCCGATTGATGAACTGCTAAAACGGACAGCGAGAATGTGAGGTGGTCTTTCAGATATTTCAGGCAGCGTTGCCTTGACCACTGGCGTATCGGTGATAGTTCACGCTTACGGTAAGCAACGCATGTGCCGGATTACATTTCGGGCCAGCGTCAAATGAGAAGCCTTCGAAATCTCATGGGACTTTGCTTTTATGTGAAGTCAGCCGACCGAATATGTCAACCGGGAATAGCAACGAGTGTGCCTAAAAGTATACAGATGATGTTTCCGATAGTAGACACATTGCAGCGGTGAGGATGAATCACAACAGGATAGTTCGCGGGTAGTTTAATTGCGGCGATGTGAAGGCGATGAATGTCAATGCGTAAATGAATGTTGAAACAGGATACAGAAACTTTTGTACCGGTCTCTATAACCCATGATTTCAGGCATAAAAAACGGTAGGCGTGCGGATTAACCGCAGACACCTACCGTGTCAAGGTGTGACGAGCAATACTTTCAACGCCGATGCAGCTAGACCTCAAGCGTAAAGAAACTTTCTCCCTCCAGGAAGTTCGCCTCGAAGCGGCCCGCTTCGACCCTGCTTTCCACGAGTTCACGCAGCTCCCTCATGTGCGCTTTAGCCCCTTCCTTTGCAGTCTCACTCTCGCTGCTGTTGAACCAGAAGGTGAATTTATCTTTCACCTGTGTGTTCGGGCTGAGAGTGTCTGCGTCGTCGCCCAGGCGTGAATTTAGGATTGCTTTGACGACATCCAAATCCGGATTCTCGTGCTCGCCGTTGCCGCAGAAGATATAGTTGTCGGCGGTGATTCTGCGGCAGAATTCCTCATCTATGTTGTGCTCGGAGCCGTGATGCTGAACCTTCAGGACGTTGACGTGCAGATTCTGGCCGTCGTTCTGATCCAACACACCATGATGTTCCAGCCCGCGAAGGATGTCTTGAGCATGACCGTCGCCCGTGAGGAGCAGTGTCTTATCGCCTTCTTCGACGAACAGCATGAGGGAAGCGAGGTTGGGAGTAGTGACAAGCTTACGCCGCCCTAGCCGTTTCCCGCTGGACTCTATTCCGGTTGTGGGGGCGGACAACATTTCTCGCAATTCGTCTGCCTGCGTCTCAGCCAAATCGCGAAGCTGTCCGGCCTCTGTGCCGAGCAGGCTCTTTTCGTCTTCGCGCGCCTTGCTCTGGATACTCTTGATCTGCTTCTGGCTCTTCGCCAGCCATTCGTTCCACTCGTCACGAAGTTTGTCTAAGTCCTCAGTGAATGGCCCGATGATGCGAATCTTCAAGCCGCCGAGTTCGATCAGCGAAGGCATGCCCTCCTTAATGCACATCAACTCGTGGTTGAACTGTTCGTTGAGCGGTATCTTCAACTGATTGGGGCCCACACGGCGCGAGAGTTGGATGGCTTCGGCTTTGCTAGTTACAAGGTCCTGATGCTCTGCGGCCATTTGCAGCGTGCCGGGGGATTCGGCCCCGGAAAGGATGGCGGCGGAAGCGGCGAGCATGTCCTCAATCGCCCCGGAATTTTCCCCTATCTGCTCGTGAAAAGCGTTGTGCCAGATGGCTTCAACGTCCGGCGGGCGCAGGGACTCCGGCTCTTTCGCCTTGACCCCGTTCGCCCCCTTCTGAAAGTCGAAGACGCGCCACCGCATCATATCTTCAAAGAGTTGGAGTATGCCGGAGATATGATCCTGGTCAATGTGTGACACGTAGACGAGGTTTAACTTCTCCTCATTTTTCTGCATCTCGTTAAGTGTGGGAGAGACGTGCTGCGTGTACGAGTCGCTCATGCCACCGTCCACCAGCATGTTGAACGGGCCATCGCTGCCGTTAGTGCTCACCAGCACGCAATCGCCTTTGTCGGATTGGAAAACTGTCAGTTTCATAGAATTATCTCCGGTTGATTGGTTACGGTTGATTGACGACGGGTTTATTTTACGACGGGTTGATAGGCCGTACGTTGATAAGCTACTTTCGCTTCGGTCAGGCACATCTCCGGGTTGATCCTGCCGAAACCCGCATCGTTAAGCCAATTGAAGTCTGCGCCCGGCAGCGGGTGTGACGTGCGGTGAATGATGCCCTCTATCTGTGCAGCGGTCAGCCGTGGCTGAATTGCCAACATCAGAGCCGCCAGCCCAGTGACGTACGGGCTGGCCATGCTGGTGCCCGTCATCTTAACCCACCTTTGGGACTCATCCCCAAACCCGTATGCCGCCACGATGTCTGTTCCCGGCGCGCAGACATCCGGTTTGAAACGGTCGTCACGCGTCGGGCCCTGGCTGCTGGTGATATTTATGCGCTCGTGTTTCTCGTCCAGATTTCCCACGGAGATGATTCGCTGTCCGCACGCCAGCGAGCTGACGCTTGAGTTGTCCACGTTCGAGCGCTCCGAGAAGAAGGATGGGAAACGCCATGCTTCTCTATCTCCGAGCCGCCCTATGCGGCGTGGGTCGTCGCGCTCAATCCAGCCGTGATAACGCCCGTTTCGCACATCGAGGCCGTGTAAGCGCACCATCCACGTCCCAGACCTGATGCCGGCGATAGGCTCTTTCAGGAAGGGAGCTAAATAGATGGAGATGTAATTACTGCCGTTCGCGGGGTGATACAGCTCGTTGTAGAGACTGAGGACGCATAGCAATTCCCCCTGCGTGTCCCTCAGTGGATAGTTCTCAAGATATTCGAGCGGCTTGATGGGCCCAATCCAGTCCATGCCGGGGGGCTTGATAGAGACTTCAAACTGATCCTGAGGCGCGTACCATATTTCTAGTTCGTTCTCTGACAGATCGGCTCGACCGTTGCCGACCACCTCCCAATCGATGTCCGACGCAAGACCGCGCGCAGACACGCGCCCACTTGTATGGATGCGCCCCATGACCCATCCCAGGTCTCCCTGGAACCCGGACTCTTGTTGGCCGGCGTTGCCTGCCGCGACGCAGATGCTACGCCCCGGCATGGCTAAGGCTGAGTCCAGCCATCTGCTCACAGCGCTGCTCGCATCGTGCGCATGCCCGTTGGTGCCAAGGCTGATATTTATGGAGACCTTTTTTTCCAGCTCTTGCCCCAGAGCAAACAGGTAATCCACCGCATGCGCGATACGCGTCGAATCGTAGAACGAGCGGCGGCGCTCGTTGTCATCCGCAGGTAAAGAGATCAGCACGGCAGCAATGTCGGCCTCCGGCGCGACCCCGTGATTTCCCGCCGCGATGCTGGCGACGTGCGTCCCGTGAGAGCCGGGCGACATCTGCGATTGAGGCTCGAGTTCCTGCGGCGGCGCTCCGATCTGTTCAGACATTCTGATGGCCGTGTTCATGTCCTCTTGTCTAATCTCGGAACCGTAATCAAACTGATTCGCGAACAGCGTGCTCTGATCTCCCTTGGAGCGCTCGTGCGGGCTGGGTCGATGCTCGCCCCCCTGATCCCAGATGCGTAGAAAACGCGTGCCACCGTCTTTGAGAAAGTCTTCGTGCGCGAAATCGAAACCCTGTACGTCTATGATGCCGATCAAGACGCCCTGCCCGTTTTTGTGCTCTTCGGGGTTGCCCACGGCGCGCGGCGACATGGAAGGATGCACGTTAACTTCGGACGACACGATAGGAGTCGGCGTCGCCAGTGCCTGTCCCGCCTCGACGAAGGTGACGCCCGGCAGATTGATGAGGTCCTGAAGCTGAGAGAGGCGCACGGTAGCCGTCGCGATGTTTCCGCGACGGGAGGGCACACCCACCTTCTTCTTCTCTGCATCCTCAGGGTCTGCGGTCGCGGCCGATTCGATGGTCTTTTGAATGGCGCTTTCATCCGCCAGATCATTCGTCTCGATGAAGACATTCACAAGCACGTCTCCGGACACCTCTTCTAAGGGTGGCGGGTCTGGGATCGGCTCTTCGAGACTAAGCTCGCTCGCCCTGAACGCCTGCGCGTCCTCGCCGCGCACGGCATCTTTCTCAAGCAGTGCCCGCGAAGTGACAGCCGTGTAACCGCTATGCTCCGCCCTGTTCGCGTTCACTTCCGAATCGCAGTTGGCGATCATACGCAATCTGGGCTGCAACTTCCGCCTGTTCGAGTTGATTCTTCCGGGTTTCGTCGCTTCGTTCACATCCATTATCTTCTCAACACCTTTCAGTTCGATTTAGTTTGGGGCGGCTCTCATTGAACTGCATACAGCGCTGCGTGATATTTACTTCGGTGGCTTGCGCGCGATGACAGTGCTCCTTGATTGAAGGTAGCACCGAACTCAATCAACATCCTCATCACCTCGAAGCGCAGGCCGTTGATCTCGTTGGGGTCGAGGTCTTCAAGGCTTTTCGCTTTGAGGTCGAGGTTACGACGATGCATCTGCGCGAGCAAGTAGTGAGCCTGTTCCAGCGTCCAGACGTTGGGCTGTTCGGCGTTGACTATAATTACCCTGTCCTGAATTCTGTCCTGTGCCTGCACCGCCGTGTAACTCGGCATCAAGCCAGCAAAACTGTTGAACATCAGAACCACAACCAGCAGTCGACCGAACTGCTTTCGAAAACCTGCGCTCATGTGATGTTCTCCTTTGACCTACCAGCCTTGATTCCTTGCCTATGTTTTATGTCAGTATCCGGGAAAACATTTCATTCAAGGACGGTTTCCTAGTGCGCCAAGGACTTCGCGATTGTGAAGGTGTAATTTTTGCTTGAGTGATTACCGGAAGGCTAGAGCTTGCAGGCTGTCTTGCGGTGTAAACGAGAACCTGAATGCTCGCGGCTTCGAATCGTCCGGCGGAGTCTGGCCGAACAGCGCTTTCCGTCGCGCTGAATACTGTAAGAAGGTTCTTGACAACATTTGCCAAAGGCGGTTACGCTCCGGTTGCTTCCGTTGAGTTGTTAAAAATTATCTCCGCGCAGATTACAAATCCAATTGGCTTGCAAGCGCCACCCCTCTCAACAACTCTCCGGAGGTAAGCGTTCAAAGTATTGCACGGGTCATGCTTTGTAAGGCTGACGAAAAGCCTTTTGACGAAGCGTCTCTACAATAGATTTCCGTATAACCACAGAAAAGCAAGTCCGTAATTTCAAACAGCCTTGATTCTCCCGGCCGTTTATTCCAATGAGTAAAGAGTGGGTTCTAACTCAAGAAGCGTTTGACAAGCTACTTTTGTGGCTTGACCCGAATCGTGAGGAAGCTGGAAAAAAATACGAAACCATCCGCACCAGGCTCATCAAAATCTTCACCTGTCGCGGCTGCAACGAAGCCGAGGAGCTGGCCGATAAAACTATCAATCGAGTTATCTTAAAGCTGGAAACGATTGAGGAAAAATACGTCGGGGCCCCGGAGCTTTACTTTTACGGCGTGGCGCGTAAGGTGCTTCTGGAATATTTAAGACGAGAGCCTGCTCCGCAGGTACTCACCATTGCAGCTTCATCCGAAGAGATCGAGCAGGAATTTGAATGCCTGGAGCAATGTATCCAAAGGCTCACGTCAAATCAGCGTGAAATGGTGCTGGAATACTATCAGGAAGATAAGCGCGCCAAGATTGACCACCGGAAAGAGTTGGCCCGGAAGATGGGCATCGCGCTGAACGCATTGAGGATAAGGGCGTACCGCATCAGGGCGACGCTTCAGCAATGCGTGCAGGAATGCCTTGAGCAAAAAGCCGTCAGATGAAATGGCTTTGAGCTATTACTCATACAATGTAGGAAGACAATAGCTCAATCCCAGAGAGCGGTCGGCGAATGAAGCAGCCTGAAAATCAGAAACATATCAAGCATTACCTGCTTGGTGAACTATCCCAGGAAGACCAGCAGCGCCAGTTTGAAGAGAAACTTCTGACTGATGATCTGCTCTTTGAAGAACTGCTCATAGCCGAAGACGACCTGATTGACAACTATTTGAGCCGCCGCCTCACCGAAAAAGAGAAGGAAAATTTCGAAAACTATTTTCTTTCAACTGACGAGCGACAACGCAAGCTGCGATTCGCCAGAGCATTAAAAAAATATGTCTCCATCGAGACGACGAAAGCGACCGTCAAAGGCTCTGTGAGTCCGCCTCAAAGGCTCTCTTCAATCAAATCCTTTTTTACATCTCCCGTGTGGGTAGCCGTATCCGTTTTGATCGTGCTCGCTCTCGGGCTCGGAGTCTGGCGCGCATTCATCTACCAGTCTGATGTCAGCAAGGGGATGCTCGCCCTGAAAACCGCTTATCGTGAGCAACGCCCTACGGAAGCCCGCCTGACGGTGTTGGATTACGCGCCCCTGCCGCAAACACGGGGCGCTGAACAGGGAAAAGTAGATAACCAATCGCGCGAACGTGCGCAAAGGTTTTTACTCGACGCGGTCAAAGATAATCCCGGCGCGAATACTTATCACGCCCTGGGGCTTTTTTACCTGACCGAGTTGAAATTCGATCAAGCCATAGAGCAATTCAAAAAGGCTATTGCAATCAATGGGAATGATGCGCAGCTTCAAAGCGATCTGGGGGCGGCGCTGCTGGAAAAGGGAAAGCTTGATCGGCTCAATCGAGAGGAGGGGAAAAGTCTAGAAGAGTTTGCCGAAAGCCTTGAGCACCTTAACAGGGCACTCGCACTGAACGACTCTCTACTTGAAGCACTTTTTAATCGCGCGCTTTGTCGCCAGTACATGCTGCTGCCGCAACAGGCTGCGGATGACTGGCGAAAGTATCTGGAAAAAGATTCGCAGTCTCCGTGGGCGGATGAAGCGAGACAAAATCTCAAGCTGATCGAATCTCAGAAGAACAGAATTTCGCAGAATAAAGAGGAGATTTTGCAGAATTTCCTAAACGCGTACCGGGTCGGGGACGAGGAAACCGCCTGGCGGCTTATCAGCTCGAATCGTGACGTGACGGGTAGTTTCGTTGAGAATACATTACTAGATAGATACCTCGGCGCAGCGGCTGAAGACCGCGCAGAGGATGCGCGTGATAATCTTCAAGCCCTCTCTTATACCGGAGCACTGGAATTAAAAAGAGCGAACGACCGTTTCATCTCAGACCTGCTGCGGTTCTATCAATCAGCTACTCAGCCTCAAAGGGCTTCGCTCGCAGAGGCGCGCAGCTTGATGAGCCAGGGACATAAAAATCTACAGACCTTTAAGCCCGAAGAGGCCGTCCAGTATTACAGCAAGGCTAAACTTATCTTTGAGCGTATGGGAGATGACGGCGAGTCCGCATATATCAGTTATCCTTTGGGGCATGCTTATTTATTGATGCATAGGTCAGAGCTGAGCCTGGACACCTTTCAAGCGGTCGCCCACAATTCCGAGGTTAATCAATATAGATGGTTACACGCTCAGGCCCTCAACGGACTGGGTAATGTTCAAACCGCTCTTAACGACTATTCGACTGCGCTCGATCATACCAACCGCTCATGGGAAATCTCCGAACAGATAGGCGATGTCAGAGGTCTGATGAAGACCGCAGATCAATTGTCGAACATATATACTCGGCTCGGTAATTCGCACAAGGCGATAGAGTACCAACAGCGGGGTCTGGCTCTTATCGTTAAAGGTTATGCGGAGCCCTTGCAGGTTTGGCGAAGTCACTTTCTGATGGCAACGCCCCTGCACCTGCTAGGCTTAAACGCAGCCGCAGCAGATTTCCAGAAAGAAGCCTTGAGAGTGGCGATAGAAGCGGGGCTGCCATATTACATCTGCCGCTCCTATATTGGGCTGGGCTTAATCTACGGCAGTCAACGCAATTACGAAGAAGCGACCAGAAATGCGCGGCTGGCTTTTGACCTGGCAAAGAATATTTCGAGCGACGCCATACGCGCCGACACCCTCGCCTATTCATCCTTGCAGCTCGGGCATCTATACAGGCAAGCAGGTGATTTCGACAAAGCCATGGCGAGTTATGATCAGGTGCTCAAAACTTACGACGGCTCTGATTATCAAGCCTTCCTCTACGCCGCGCACAAGGGAAAGCTCCTCTCCTGCATCGCGCAGGGCGTGTGTCCGTCAGTTGAGCAAGAGATCGAGGCGACGCTGCATCTGTTTGAAAATTACCGCTCGAAAATTTTGGAAGAGGAAAACAAATTTATTTTCTTCGACGCCGAACAGAGCGTCTACGACGTGGTGATTGATTACGAACATTCAGTTAAGCACAATTTCCAAACGGCTTTTGAGTTTTCCGAAAGGTCGCGTGCCAGATCATTACTAGATTTAACCAACACGGAAACACTGTCGCTCAAGATTCAACACCATCAGGATAAGGGGAGCGCACTGGTCTCGCGGCCAATGGAGATGTGGGAAATCCAGCAGCGCATGCCCGAGCAGGCGCAAATACTACAGTATGCTGTCCTCCAGGATAAAATTCTTATCTGGCTCGTCTCCAAGTCAGGCGTCCAATCTTTTGAGCAGATGATTGACGCCAAAGAATTGCGCGAAAAGGTCTCTAACTATTTGCGGCTTCTGTCGAGCCCGCCTGTCAACAACGAAGAAGAAGTGACGCGCGCTTCGGCCTATTTCTATGATCTTTTAATCAAGCCGGTCGAATCCATGCTCGACCGAAATAAACAGCTCTGCATCGTCCCCGACAAGCTCCTCAATTATTTACCCTATGGTGCTTTCGTCTCCGGCTCGTCGGGGAAATATCTCACAAACGAATACATCCTGACACGCGCGCCGAGTTCCACCATCTTTATCATCAGCTCGGAGAACGCTCGCAGTAAGGATTCAACGACGCCCGAGAAATTATTGAGCGTCGGCAACCCGCGCTTCGATCACAGAGAGTTCCCTACGCTGGACGATTTGTCCGCTGCCGAGAGAGAGGCCGAAGAGATCGCCGCATACTACAATTCTGCGCCCGCGATTACCGGCGAGAAAGCTCTCAAAAGGCGTGTCGTCAGCGAGATGGAAAGCGCTGATGTTATTCACCTGGCCTTACATGCCTTGGTCAACGAGCAATCTCCGCTGCACTCGAAACTCTTATTTGCCAGGGAAACGTCCTCGGAGAGCAGTTTGTCAGAGGATAACATTTTACATGCGCATGAAATTTACAAACTGCGTTTGCCACAGACTCAATTAGTAGTGCTGTCGGCCTGCCAGACAGGGGCCGGACGTTATTACGGCGGAGAGGGCATGATCAGCATCTCGCGCCCCTTCATTGCCAAAGGCGTACCGCTGGTGGTCGCCAGCCTGTGGCCCGTGGATTCCAACGCGACCGCAGAATTAATGATTAGTTTCCATAAAAATCGGAAGAGCGGCGGCCTTTCAACCGCCGAGGCGCTCAGTCTTGCTCAAAGGGAAATGCTCGGCAACCCGCACAACCGATACCGGCAGCCCTACTACTGGGCATCTTTCGTCACCATCGGAGGCTACGCGCGGTTTTAATCGCCCTCCTTCGCCGGCAAATATTTTGTACTTGAAGGTGTCAACCGTGATGCTGTGATGCTTAATTTTTCGTACCCATCAGTATTAGCTCAAGCTGCCCGGCTGGTGGTGAAATGTTTTGCTCTCTATCTGCATCACGATTAGGAGAGAGAAGTATTTTGTTCTGCCATAGTCTCACGGCGATCTCTCTTGTCTTGAACGCAAAGGAGAAAGAATATGCCAACTGACGTCACACTGCTTCTCAAGGGGTCGCTCGTCCTATTCGCTAAAGAGGGTCAGACCGTAGGCACTGTGCGGATTCTCAGAGTCCCGCCGCCGAATCACGTCCTGACAATAAAGTATCAGATACAGCCACCGGGGGGCGCTTTCGGGAATGACATAGACGTGCCTTCTATCCAAGACGCGCTTCTCCTCGACGTACAGAGTCCCTCCAACCCGAACATCACTCTCCGTGGCAAGAACGATAACGTTGATAGAAAGCAGCCCCTGGTGAATCCGCATTCTGTCAGATGGTTCGTGGACTTGGAGAACTCGGAACTCTACGATGGCCCAATCGGCGCTAAGAAATCTGCATTCAAGCAGGTTCTAACTTTTAACAGCGGCGAGTTATTCAACGATGCAGGCAGTGACAATCCAAGTTACAACCCCCTTCTGTACCAAAAAGGAAGCAACTCGAACTATGAGGATTTCGGGTTCGTGGCGATCAGGATTGGAGTTCTGTTCTCCATGGCTGGCAGGGTAATCTTCAAGAACGGCAATAACGTGGTCTTCGATTCCGACCAGCACCCAGCGGGCACAAATTTCAGGATCAAGCTTGACCACGACGCGACTACGCACCCCGCCCTCAGCACGGACGCCAACCATTATTACAAGGCGGTGGGCTCCGGGATCCCCCCGGAAGAAAGAATCCTCTTCGCGTCTATTAAAGAGGACGAAGCGCTTAGAGCCATATTGAATACAGCTAAGCTAAGAGAAGACAGCGCCCTCGTCGACCAGTTGGAAAAACTTCGTTTAGACCCTCCCGCTGGCCCGGAGGCCGCCTGTTTCCCCGCTTACATCAGCCGAACCGAGCCCTGACGGGCGGGTAAGGCTCACGCAGAATCTCCTTCAATGCCGGGCGCGACGTATCTTAAGTTGCGATACGGTATACGTAGATAGGAAAAGAGGCCAGGCAACGGTTCGCCCACACCTCCTGAGCTGATATGACATGAGGGCCTCGCCGGTAAGACGAGGCCCTTATGTCCCTCCAGACACCGATCCTGCTCAAGACCCGCTCGGTCATTTGAGCCGTTGCCCAAGCAGCGCTTTTATCAAGGCTCCGACCATTCTCTTGAAGCTGAAGGGCGGGATCAGATGATTGATTAGCTTGCGCAGGTCGGGCCGTGGCCCGATTGTCTCCAAGTTGGCAGGCCCAAGCGGGCCGTCCTGCTGCGGTGAGCCAAGTACGTCATCTTGCAGTAACGCCCTCGCGCTCGCGGGGTTGAGGGCTCCTCCACTGGCTCTTAAAACGCCTTGCAAACAACCGAGCGCTCCTGCGACCATAGCTGCGGCACTTGAAGTTCCGTTGAATCGGCTTGTGTACTGCCGATCTTCTTCAGTGCCTCTCGGGGTCAAGTCACCATTTCCGCCGCTGGTCGCCACCTCCTCGCCCCATCCCTGCGTGTCTATCACTGCGCCGTGGTTAGACAATTCCCAGCGGGAGCGGTCCGGTGCAAAGCCACTATCAGGTGGGTCGTGGGGTGGCAGCCCGGCCCCGACTAAAATTGCTCCGGTATCAATAGGATTTCGTTTAAAGGGATTGCGCCACCAATGCGGGAACGGCCCGTGCGGCGCAGGAGGATTTTGACAGTAAATCTGATCGTCTAAATCCTGCCGCCCATTGCCACCAGCTTCGACGACAATTATGTCGCGACTATTAGCGTAAAGAATCGCGGCCATATTACATGGCCACCACTCGACGGGTATGTATCCATCCTGGGTGTTCTCGTTCTCCTGAAAGTTGACTGCCGGACCCGGTCGGTGGTCTTCGATTAAGATTATATCGCCCGGACAGAGCATGTCTGCGGCCAGCCGGATTGCTGCGGCGATACCCCAATCCGGCGACGGGTTGCCATCAGAGTTGTTGAAGATAGAGATGGTATTCACGTCAGCATCCGGACAAATTCCGGCGATGCCGAGGTCGTTATGATCGCCACTGAGTATACCCAGCACAGCCGTCCCATGTTTTCTCCACTTACGTTTAGAGATCGGAATTCCGCCGACACAACCGCCCGGGTTCGCCAGCAGGTCTTCATGTGAAAAGCGCCAAGCTCCCTCGATATCGATGATCTTAACGCCCCTGCCGCCCCCCCCCTCTTTTGTCCAGGCGTAGCGCGCATCAATTCCCTCCGGCGCGGCATTTAAATACCGCTGATGTTTGGTGAAGTCATCTGTGACGACGCCAAGTGGAGGGCCTGCCGCAGGCTCATCGCCCGTATCTATGAACGGGAGGTCGGCATCCGGTTTGATGTAAGCGGACTGAACGATGGAAAGCTTCCGCAACCGGTCAGCCAGTGATTTGAGTTTATCATCCGGACACGTAACCTTATAGAAGATGGACAGGTCAAGCCGCTGCCCGACGCCCATCAGAGCTTTTGTAGAAGAAGTTCTATGCTTGAGCCACTCCTCGCTCACGCCGTAGAGCGGTCGGATGGCAGCTTGTTCCTCATTGAGCAAATCCCTCAGGGGTACAACATCCACGCCTTCTTCAATCGAGATAACGTTTCCTTCCCTTACTCGTAATCCAGCCTTAGGGTCTACAACTAAAACAAGAGCGCGCGGCGCGGGTGACGGAATATTTACTGCCATAACAACCTCATCTTTCTTTCCCAGCACGGGAAGGCATCTTAGCCCTTGCGACTACTCTTAAATACCGAGGAATACTTAAACGATTTTCACTTGAACTTGTAATAAGCCGGGACAGCCTTCTCCGCCTCACGTCACTTCTCTCTCCGGGAAGATTGAACGCTCTTCCGGGCTGTAATGTGCATAGGGTGTGAAAAGAGCTTTTATGTCAAACCACCATCAGCGGGCTCTTACATTAGAATCGATCTCATAGATATATGCGGAGGGCTGCGGAAACATTTCCCACGTCCGTGCTCAAGCAATTCTTCGTTACACGTAAAAACATCTTGGCCCACGTTTGAATCAGGAGTTGAAAGTAATAAGTATAGTAGCGAGGCAGCTAAACGGACTCAATCATCGGTGGGCGCTCGCAGCGTCAATATAGGGAGGCGCGCAACTTGAATAGTGAACGAGCAGGGTCGCAGCCATGCAAGAGCCGCTGTCAATCTGCGGTCATCACCCGCCGCCGACAGTCGCTGTCCGAGACGGTTTTCAACCTAAGCAGGTCAAAACGGGATGCAGAGTTGAAAGAGGGCGCTCGCCGGCAGGCCGCTCCCCTTCCCGGCCGCAGAAAGTGGCTCAACCGCTTACATAGATACAATCTTTTCCTTTACTGATGTTCAACCAGCAATATATTCGAGAGATTTAAATTTTCGAAATATGCCATTCTATTCATACCTGAGGGCTACCATCGGGTCTACTTTCGTAGCCCGGCGTGCAGGTACGAGGCAGGCGATAAGAGCTACTAGCATTAGCAGTACGGAGACGCCCACGAACGTCAACGGGTCTGTGGCCGAGATATCATAGAGCAGGCTCGCCATCACACGCATCAGGGAGAGCGACGCCGCCAGCCCAACCATGACACCAACAAGGGTCAGAGACATCCCCTGCCAGACGACAAGGCGCAGCACATCTCTCGCTTGCGCGCCGAGCGCCATGCGCACGCCGATCTCGTGTGTGGACTGGCTCACTGTGAACGAGATTACCCCGTAGAGACCCACCGCCGTCAGTAATAGCGCGACCGCTGCGAAGGCGACGAGCAGCGTCATATTGAATCGTGTAGGGGCGACTGAGATAGAGAGGTATTCCTCAGCCGTCCGGACGTTATAAACCGGGGCATTCTTGTCCGCCGACTGAATCTCTTTACGGACCACGTCTGTGAGCGCGCGTGGGTCCCCAATGGTGCGGACGACGACGGTCGTGATGGGCGGAGGCATCTGCGCCTGAGCAAAGTAGAACTCGGGCACGGCATCTCCCCTCAGCCCCTGGTGCTTCACATCCCCTACCACACCCACGATCTCGCGGGGGACGTTCTCGCCGGTCGTGGCGAAGCCGGGCGTGATGTGTTTGCCGAGGGCATCGCCGCCGGGGAAGAACCTCTTAGCCAGCGTCTCGTTAATGATAAGGACGGGCACGGAGGTCATGTCGTCGTGCTCCGTGAACTCGCGTCCTTGAACGACGGGGATGCCCATCGTGCGGAAGTAGTCGGGGCCTGCCGTGTGAATGACGCTCATTGGCTGGCTGCCCGGCTCGTCGGGCTGCCCCTCAATCTGCAACCCCGTCATCGCCGAAGCCCCACTCAGTGGGAGTTGCCAGGTGACGCTCGCGTTGACGACGCCGGGCAGTGCCTTGAGGCGCTCGGTGAGTTGCCTGAAGAATTCGCCCGTCTGTTTAGGGTTGCCCGAAGGCGACCTGGCGACGGTCATCGTCAGGACGTTACGCGGGTCGAACCCCGGCGCGACCGTTTGCAAACGCATGAGGGTGCGGACGAACAGCCCTGCGCCGACAAGGAGCACGAGCGCGAGAGACACCTCCGCGACGACGAGTAGTCTGCGCGCACGCCCACTTCGCACTCCACCGGTCGAGCTTCTGCCTCCTTCCTTGAGCGCCTCGGCCAGCCTCTCACGAGAGACGCCAAGCGCCGGGGCGAGACCGCAAACGGCCCCGGTCAAAACCGAGACCAACGCCGTGAAGGCCAGCACACGCACGTTGAGCCGCGTCTCCGCGATGCGCGTAATTCCCTCCGGGCTGAGCGAGACGATCAGGTCGGTGCCCCACATCGCCAGCAACGCCCCCAACGTGCCGCCCGCCAGCGCGAGCATCAGGCTCTCGGTCATGAATTGCCGCACGATGTGCCAGCGGCTCGCTCCCAACGCGAGCCGTACGTTGATCTCGTGCCGCCGGCTGACGGCACTTGCGAGCAAGAGGTTCGCCACGTTAACGCACGCGATGAGCAACACGACGCCCACCGTGCCGAAGAGTAGCAACAGTGTGAGTCGCTGGTTCCCGACCAGCGATTCAAGCAACGGCATTACCTTAATGCCCAAGTCTTTGTTGGCTTCGGGGAACTGCACCGCAAGGTTAGAGGCGATCATCTCCGCTTCGGCCTGCGCCTGCTCTACCGTGGCACCATCTTTAAGCCGTCCGACCGCTCTCCACGCCCGGTAGCCGCGCGCGACCATGGGCGCGCCCTGCCCTGTCTTCTCCGCGTCAAGCGCCGTCGAGACCCAGACCTCTGTCGGCTGCGCCTGGACGGGGAATGAAAAGTTCGCGGGCATCACCCCTACGATAGTGTAAGTGCTGTCGCTCAGGGTGACCGCGCGCCCGACCACCGAGGGGTCGCCGCCGAAGTAACGCTGCCAACAATCCCAACTCAGAATCGCGGGCCGTCCAGCGCTCCCGCCGCCGGGGTTGTCTTCCTCCGGGAGGAAAATGCGGCCTAAGACCGGCGAGGCCCCGAGCAGCGGGAAGAGGTCGGCGGTTGCGACCGTGACGCGCAGTCGCGCCGCGTCGCCCTGCCCCGTGAGCGTCAGATTGCTGTTGTAATAGGCCGCAAGTCGCTCGAAGGTTTTGCTCTGTTCGCGCAGGTCGGAGTAGTTACGGAAGGAGAAGTTTGAGAGGGCGGCGCGGCCTTCCGGCGCTGTCTGGCCCAACGCCACCAGTCGTTCGGGCGACGGGAACGGCAGGGGGTTAAGCAGGGTCGCATTGACGACGCTAAAGATCGCCGTATTCGCGCCGATACCTAGAGCGAGCGTCACGACTGCGACGACTGTGAAACCCGGACGCTTGAGAAGCATTCTGAAACCGAATCGTAGGTCCTGCCATAAGGTGTCCATCATCGCTCCCACTCTCACGTCTCGCACCCGTTCTTTGACTTGTTCAATGCCCCCGACTTCCATCCAGGCGGCGCGACGTGCCTCGCCTGCCTCCATCCCCTCTCTGATCTTCTCCTCGGTCAGCATCTCCGCGTAGGCACGAAGCTCTTCATCCAGCTCCTGATCCAGGCGTGCCTGGTGAAACAGATTTCGCCAGTAAGATGAGAGCCATCGCAGCAGCGTCATCCGCACACCTCTAGGTCGCCTCTAAAGCATTCGCCATCGCCAGCGCAACGCGATCCCACTCTTGAGTTTCCCTCTGGAGCTGCTTCTGCCCGGCGCGGCTCAGGCGGTAATACTTCGCCCGGCGGTTATTCTCCGATTCACCCCATGCGGAGAGGAGCCAGCCGGACTCCTCCATCCGATGCAGGGCCGGAAAGAGCGAGCCGGGTTTGACCAGAAAAGTGCCGTTCGTGATCTGCTCGATGCGTCGTGCAATGCCGAGCCCGTGCAGCTCGCCTAAGGAGAGCGTCTTGAGGATCAGCAGATCGAGCGTGCCCTGGAGTAAGTTTGTCGGAGTGGGTTCCACGTACTCACCTCATATAGAACATCTGTATGAGGATATAGCCCGCACGTATAGAATGTCAATAGAGGGGATGAGGCGAGGCGGCAGCCGCCGTACAACGTCATGGATAAGAGAGAGTTGAAAAAATCCTGCTGACAAATCGATTAGTGTGA
>DATLMN010000226.1:0-5044 GCA_035537255.1 Pyrinomonadaceae bacterium
TCGTCCAGCAGACGGCGGGAAGATTCTGCCAGGTCTCCCTCCGTCAGCAACTCATGATAATGCGATACGGCTTTGTGCAGCATAGGGTCAGGCGCAAATATCCGACTTAAGCGATTGGATTCGAACGAGCTAATTTGTGCGCCTAGAGTAGCACAGATTCAGGTTTTAGAGAGAGGAATGGCAGGAAAGAAATAAACAGGGATGGACAGGATAAGCAGGATAAAAGCAAAGCTTCGGCAAGATAAGTTGAGCTTTCAAATTTCAGCCTTAAAGCACGAATGCTCTCTTCCTGTTTTTATCCTGACAATCTCTGTCCATCCCTGTTTGAATCCGCTTTGAAGAGTGAGGTGATTCGATTTTCTTAGGGAGTCTTAGTCGCATTGGCCGGGAGGTTGATGATGATTTTCTGGCCTTTGCGAATGACGCTGAGCGTAAGGCTTGTATTTGAAAGAAGCGTGCCGGTTTGTGCAGTAGAAGTAAGCTGCTTGCCGTTGACCGATTCGATGATGTCGCCTTCGCGCAGGCCCGCTTTGTAACCCTGACTTGTGGGAGAGACGGCGACGACCAGTACGCGGCGATTGGCCTCAGTCGCTGTTGCCAGCGGAATCGTCTCTATCCCTCTCGCGCGCAAAGGAGCGGTCATCGCAGCCTGAGCAGCGGGGAAATTCCGCATCAGCGTCTCCATCTTAAAAGAGAAATTTAATTTGACGGAGATGGCGATGGGCTTTAAGGGCTTGAGCGGCTTAGGCAAATTGAAGGGCTCAAGCTTGACGGGCGGCATGTCCGCAATCGGCGCTGGCGGCGCTGCTGCTGCCGCTGGTGGTAAGGAAGGAAACGACGGCGGCATGGAAACTGCGGGAGCTTGCCCGCGCAGGACTGTGAACAGGAGGGGCGCATCGTCGCTCGCCTCGCTCAGCATGAAGGAAAAGTCATCGGCGTTTTTGACATCCGTTTCGTTGACGCGCACGATGATGTCGCCCGGACGCAGGTCTGCGAGCGCGGCCGGCGAACGCGGCGCAATCTCTGTTAGCAGCACCCCCTGTCCCTGGCCCATCAGCGCAGTGGCCTCTGCCTGCGTCCATCCGCTCGATGTAAATTGAAAAAGCCGGGCAGCCGTCACAGGCTTGCCGCGCACGCCAAGCATTGGGCGCGGGACGCTCGCGCGCCGTGCCAGTACGCGCTCGGCGGCGCGGCGCACGACCTGCGCGGGCAGAATGCGCGCTTCCGTGCGGCTGCTGGCCTCCACGATTCCGACCGTCTCGCCCGCGTCGTTGAGCGCCACACCGCCATTGATGGCAGGCGACAAATCGGGGGCGCTCACAGTCAGATGTGTGACGCGGCCAGTGGAAGTACGTCCGATGTTCGCAAGTCTTCCTACGACCTCGCTCATCCGCAGATAAAGATTTGTTAGCGGTCTGGTATCAGTCTGAATCGCGGGCGCTGGGGCGTAGAGGCGCACACGCTGTCCGACTTTAAAAGTCTCTTCAAGCGCATCCGGGATTGTTGGAAGCTCAAGCCCGTCGATACGCAGCAGAGAGAGTCCCGTCAGCCCGTCTAGTCCGACATAGTCTGCGGCGAATTTAAATCCGTCGCCGCGCATTACCATCAAATCAGGCGCGTGCGCCACGGGAGATTTATCCGTCTTGGTTTCCTTCGCTTCCGGCGGCGTCATTGATAAGTCATCAGGCTCTAAGACCTCCGCTTCGGCCTGTGGAAGCGAGGCGACGATGCTGTGTCCATCGTTGAGGGCGAACCCGGCAATGATGCTCGTGTGCATATCGCTCGCCAGCGGATTCGCATCAGGGTCATCGACGAGAACCGTGACGGGCGAGCCCGATTGACTTAACCATCTGACCAATTTGAGACCGCTTAGCCTGTGAACGACCGTGACGATCTGCGGCGGCGCTGGCGCTGGTGGAGCGGCGCGTTGCGGCGGAGTAGCAGCGCTTGGTCTCGGCGGCGGAGGCTTCGGAGCAGTTTGTTGCGCGCGCACATCGAGCGCGCACAACATCATGAGCGCCAGAAGCGGAAACTGTATTTTAAGAGTTCGGAACAGCAACTTGGGTTTATCAACCTCCGGGTTGATGTTTGATTAATCAGTTACCAGACGCCCTCGGCATCTGTATCCAGAGAGCGCGGAGCAGCAGCGCCGCCCATCTGTCTTTCAAAAATCGACTGCGCGCCGAAGGTCACGTTTTGCAGGCGGACGGTACGTGATGTTCCATGCCCTTCATCTAGCAGAAGCTTTAAGTGCTGAGACGGGTCTGTGACGGGCACGGCGAAGAGCGTCACGACCGGCGCAGCGCTGCTGCTGAAATCGTTTGAGCGAACCGTTGAGTTGGAAGTGGTCGCCACGGCGGACGACGACGCCACAGGAGTTTCCTTCGCTTCACTCGCGGCGCGCGCCGGACGAGTTTCACGCGCACGGCCGCTCGTTAAAGAAACGGTCGTGTTGATTTTGCCAGCGCCGTTAGTGGAAGTGCCCGTTGCACCTGATAATTTAATCGTATCTTCGCTTGCTGGTTTGACCACGCTCGCCGTGTTCCCTCCGGCGATCTCGACTGTGGGACTGGCGACGAACGCTTCGTTGCCGCTTTGCTTGAAGATGACTGCGACGCCGATCAGCAGGGCGAAAGATGCGGCGAGCGCGATGGCCTGTGCGTTCGGAGCAAAGCCCAGACGCAGGCGAGGGCGATCTTGACGACTGCGCTTATCAGCATTGAGGCGCGCGCGCAGCCGCCACTCGAAATCGTGCGGCGCACTGATCGGCTCAAGCGATGACACCAGCTCAAGGAGAGCGCTTCGCTCCGCGCTAAAGTCTCGACAGCGTGAGCACTTTTCCATGTGCGCGAGCGCCGCTGCACGGGCGCGAGTTTGCTCCCCCCTTGGCGAGAACTCAATCTCGTTTCGACATGCTTTACAATCCATCGCTCTTATTACTCTCATCACAAATAGGCCTTCAGCTTGTCGCGCAAAAATGAGCGCGCGCGACTAATACGTGATTTCACAGTTCCCTCGCTCGTCTGCAAGATTGAAGCGATCTCCTCATAGCTTTTGCCTTCGACATCGCGCAGGACGAGCGGCGCGCGATATTTATCGGGCAGCGTCGCGATGGCGCGCGTTACTGCCGCACGGCGCTCTCTGTCAACCAGCTCACTGTCCTGAAGCGGACGCCCGTCGGGCGGGTTGAATTCCACTGGGGGCGAGCCCTCAGTCGACGGGAAAAATCCTGTGAGCGAGACCAGTCGGCGGCGCTTACGCTTGCGCAGCTCGCTGATCGCCAGATTGGTCGCAATCCTGTAGATGTAGGTCGAGAAGGCGTGGCTCGCCTGGTAACGATCCATAGCCTTGTAGATGCGTACAAAAGTCTCCTGCGAGAGATCGACGGCCGTTTCGTAATCGTTCGTCATACGGTAGACGTAGCTTGTAATCTGGTTGCGATAGCGCCGCACCAGCTCGGCAAAGGCGGCCTCGTCGCCCGCTCTTGTAGCTTCCAGAAGGGCGTGATCGGTTGGGGGCTCGGCCACGACTAGGCGCGGCGCAGATGTGCCGAAGCAAAGCTCATCAATAGAGGTTACCGTATCCATTCAGGCAGGTAGGCTGAAAAGTAAACGTCCGAAGCGAGCCGCTTGGTCGAGTTGCGACGCGTTAGGAAGGAAAAAGTCCCTCAAAGGGCCTCAAGCTTTCCCCACAAGCGTCTTGCAGGACGGCTTCGCCTTGAATTCTGGCAAATTATACACCCTCCGGCCGCCCGCAGAAGAGAACACGCGCGCCCAAGGGGTAAGTTCCATAAAGTGCAGGAGGCTTAAGCTTTCGCCTCGCCGGAAAACAAAAGCGTCGCCGTCCTGAAGCGAACGGCGACGCCGGTACAAGTCATCTCGTCGGCAAGCTTCCTGAAGCTTTAAGGCCGGGCAGACGAGGAAGAACTGGCCGGGGCGTCCGGGTTACGAAAGAGCGCTTCCTCGATCTTGACGCCGTAGGTGACGGTCAGGACGCGCGTCTCCTGTGTCTGCTTGCCGTCCTCCAAAAGGACTATGCGGAAAGGCACGAGCGTCCCCTGAGCGTAGCGGTAGTCGTGGAACTTTCTTGAATACTTGATCGGCGCAGCTCCAATGTTCGGCGCTTCCTCGTATTCGAGCCAGAGTACGCGGAACGTCTTGGCGCTGATGTAATAGCGCGTGCGGCGCTTCTCCTTGTCCGTCAGGTCCAGAACGTAAAGGTCCAGATTCTTCTGCTTATCACGACCGACGAGGGTCAGCGTCGAGCCGTTCTCTTTATAGCGCAGCAGGGCGTCTATGTCGTGCCACACCTGGCTCATAAAATCGGCCGTCAAATCCTGACGGGGCGCAAAGGCAGAGCCGTTCGGGCTCAGACCAAAGGTGCTGCCGCTGCCGTAGATGAGCGCATATTCCTGCGCAGGCTTTTTCTGGTCAAGGCGAATCCGATCCTTATCGGAGCTTTCGCCGCGAATAAAGCGGCGTTCGTAGGATGATTCCTCCGTGCGCCCTTCGGCGTTGATGCGCGTGGCCCGCCCGCGCTCGACGCCATTGCGCCGAATCTGCTTTAAGCCCTCGCGCCCGCCGTAAATCGCCACCACAGTCTCGGCGACCTGCTCAGCCGTAGGATTCTTTTTATCGTCGTCAACGGCCAGTGCCGTTCTGGGGACAAGACCCGCTGCGGCAAAGAGCGCCGACATGAGGGATAGGGTAATCAAACGTCGAAACACAACAGATGCTCTCCTTCGAGCTTGCAGAATTTTTGATACGCGGCGGAAAGGGAGAAAGCCGGGCCATTCCGAGAACCGAGATTGTATCACAGAGAAAAGTGGTTATGCCCGTCCAGCACCGTAACCAAAGGCAACTGTTATAGATGCATGCAGGCTCAGCGTAGATGCCCGCCCCGGCCTGACCGCTTATCAGTTTTGAGGAGCCATCAGCCACTTGAACATTCTCAAGCGTGGCGGCGGCAAGTGCTCTCTCACAAATCGAGTTGTCAGTTTCAACTGCCTGGTGACTTTCTGCCAATAGTATGAACCGATGCGCGC
>DATLMN010000227.1:0-8417 GCA_035537255.1 Pyrinomonadaceae bacterium
GGCGGTCTTCTCCGCGACGGGTGAAGTCACGGATATTCGAGTGGTTCGCAAACTCCCGCACGGTATGACAGAGCAATCCATCATCGCCGTGCGCGGCATACGTTTTCAGCCCGCGCAGAAGGACGGACACCCCGTCTCGCAGTACATCCAGATCGAATATAACTTTAACCTGTATTGATTCACATTAAAGTATGATCGAGAGCGCTCACCTGCAACTGATTCCGTGCGAGCTAAAACACTTCGAGGCAATCCTCGGCAACGAGAAAGCTCTAGCCTCTATGCTCAATGTAGCGATTGACGACGACTGGCTAGGCTTCGAGGCGGCGAGGGAAGCCGTGCCGTATAGCTACAAATACCTGAAAGAGCACCCTGACGCGCTCGGCTGGTGGATGTACCTGTTGATCCACACGACAGACCGCACGTTGATCGGGCTCGTGGGCTACAAGGGCAGAGTAGATGAAACAGGCATGGTCGAGATCGGCTACAGTCTCTCTGCTCGTTACAGGCTGCGCGGTCTGGCGACGGAAGCGGCGCGCGCCCTTGTCGATCATGCTTTCTCACACCCGGAGATAAACAAAGTCGACGCCCACACGCTGCCTGAAAAAAACGGCTCGGTCAGAGTGCTGGAAAAACTTGGCATGAAGTTCATCGGCACAGTCATCGATCCGGACGACGGCGAAGTCTGGCATTGGAGCTTGAGACGTGAGGATTACAGTAAAGAGCCACGTCCACAGACGCTTTGATGCAGGATGACGAGCGGACGATGAACTGTAGCTTACAATCTCTCTGACCTCAGAAGAGAGAGCTTTCTCCTACTGGCCTTTCTATGGATGGACAAGTCGCAATAGAAGGCATAGATGCGCTGCTTATTCCATTCTTGAGCGCGCAGGATGAGTCCGTCTCTGAAACACTGCTCGCTCGTCTGATACACGAACACGCAGAGCCCGTCATCAACAAGATCATCAGAAACAAGCTGCGCGTTACTCTGCGCGCAACGGAGGGCAGCCGTCAGAATCAGGATGCGCTGGAAATCGCCAGCGAGCTGCGCCTGATCGTCTTCTCCGAATTGCGCGCGCTCAAAGCAGAGCCAGCGGCCAGATCAATCGTCAGCTTCCCGAGCTTCGTGGCGATCAAAACCTACTCGGCATGTGCCGATTACTTTCGAGAGAAAAACCCGCAGCGCTGGCGTCTGAAGAATCTACTGCGCCACCATTTGAAACAGAATCCGCAGTTCGCTCTGTGGATGGGCGCGAATCATCGTTTGATCGCAGGACTTCACATTTGGCGCTCTCTTGCCTCCAACCCCGCGTTGCTATCAGAGCCAGCGCATCAATCTTTTAATGTGACCGCCGAACGCGTCGCCGCATCTTTGCCTGACACTGATCTTTTGCGCCTCGCGCCAGACCAATTGCTGCTGACGATTTTCAAGCTCAGCGGACACGCCATAGAGTTTGATCGAGTCGTTGCCATCGCCGCAGAGGTCTGGGGCATCAGGGATCAGCCCACGGAATCTTTCGAGAACGAGGACGGCGAGATTACAAAAGAGCTGGTCGACGCAAAGCCCGGAGTCGAGCTGATCCTTGAGCATCGCTCGTACCTTTCGAGACTCTGGACGGAAGTCTGCCAGTTGCCTGAGCTTCAGCGTGCCGCGCTGCTGCTCAATCTGCGCGACGCAGAGGGCGGCGGCGTCATAGCCTTTATTCCGCATCTAGGAATCGCCTCGAAAACTGAGATCGCCCGTATGCTCGGGATGAGCGAGGAAAAATTCTTCGCGCTGTGGAACGACCTGCCTTTGGATGATGCAAGCATCGCAGGCATTCTCGGCCTGACGCGACAACAGGTCATAAATTTGCGCAAGACTGCGCGCGAGCGGCTCGCGCGTCGAATGAAGGGATTGAAAAAATAGAGAGGGAGTGCGCGCCGCAGGTGGTAAGACGCGGCACTGATTCACGGTTTAGTTAGATAGCGCGCGGCGAAGATTTATTTCGCGCCGACCCGAAGGTAACGAGATAGCAATGAGTGAGCACCTGACAGATCAAGAGATAGACCTTTATCGACGCCGCAGCACAGTGCTGGCCGATAGGGGAAGAATCCATGCTCATCTCAACACGTGCGAGAGTTGTCTTCAACGCGCGCTCAATCCAGCTTACTCGAACGTCGCCCTCAACGCGCTGACGGAAGCTTTCCTGCCCCCGGTTGATGAAGAGCCTTTCCATCTCTCACGCGTAGAGTTGAAAAAATATCTTTCCGGCTCGATTGATGAAGCGGACCGAATAGTTTGCGAGAGCCATCTGGACATCTGCGCCGAATGCGAAAGGGAAGCGCGCGACCTCTCGACGGCCACCGCCGCTGTCATCGCCAACAGTCAGCCAGCGCCGCCGTCAAGCCTCGCGTGGCTCAAGCTCAAAGCGGCGTCTTTCAAAGAACTGTTCCATGCAAGAAGCAAATCGCCCGCGCCCTGGGCGACGCCTGCGCGCGTGATGGGCATGATCGCTCTGACGGTCGGACTCCTGCTGGTCAGCCTGTTCTTGTATCAATCTCGCAAAGTCAACACGCCTGATCAAACTGCTCAAAACGGAGCGAGCACAAATCAATCGCCGTCCGCTCAGCCGTCTAAGAACAACGCGCCCGAAGTTAATCAGGGAGAAGAGACTACGGCGACGGCCAAGCAAAACGGGAATGATCGTCCGGCGGAAGGCGGCGTTGCGTCGCCGACAAAAGCCCCTTTGGAAAACGGCGCTAATAGCCAAACTGTCGTCAGCCTGAAGGATAATGACCGCGAGATAAGCTTGGACAGCAGAGGCAATCTCGTCGGTCTGGAACAAACTGCGCCCTCGACTCAAAGAGCGGTGCGCGCAGTGTTGGCGGGAGAGAGCCTGTCCAGACCGCAGGGGCTAGACGAGCTAACCGCTCCTCCCATCTCTCTGATGGGCCAACCCGCTGCTGCCGGAAATCAATTCAAGCTGCTGGGCCCACTCGGCTTGATCATACGTAGTGATCGTCCGACGCTTCGCTGGCAACCGCTCGCCGGGGCGACCCGTTACACGGTCTCAGTTTTCGATTCCGATTTTAACCGCGTTGCCTCAAGCCAGCCACAAACGGCGACCGCCTGGAGAGTGCCTAAGGGACTCAGGCGCGGTGGAATTTATTCGTGGGAAGTCGTGGCGATCAAGGATAGGCAGGAAACGCGCGCGCCTGTCGCCCCTGCGCCGCGCGCACAGTTCAAGATACTTGAGACCGAAGGCTACGAAGAACTATCAAGTCTGGAATCACAAAGACCCATTTCGCATCTCGCGCTCGGCGTGGCATACGCGCGTTACGGTCTGCTTCAAGAGGCCGAGCAGGAGCTTCAAATTCTATTAAGGGACAATCCTCGTTCCTCTCTGGCGAGAAACCTGCTCCGCACTGTCCGATCATGGAAGCAACGCTGACTTGCATGCGTGTAGAGAGCTGTCAGTACCGCCTGCGGCAGCGGGTGGGTTCTCTAGCCACGCGATCACCCGCCCGCTACCGCAGGCGGTACTGACCTTGTCTACTTACATTCCGTCGCCCAAGACGACGAAGCCGGACCAGAAGAAGGGATGCCTGTATTTGGGATCAGTCATCAATTGTGTTGCGGCGCGACGCAGCGCCTCTGCTTTGCCAGTGCGCGCCGTTCCACGGTTTGACTGTTGAAGCTGGCGGTGAAACTCGACCATCAAACGCGCTGTGCTGGCTGAATCCACAGCCCACTGGCTCGCGACGGTTGTCGAAGTCCCGGCGATAAAGAGCGCCCATGACATGCCTATCAAACCTTCGCCCGGCCTGACACTGCCGCGCGCCGTCTCGCACGCCGATAAGACTACGAGGTCTGCGTGCAGGTCTAGCTTCATAATCTCTCTGGCTTCCAGAAAGCCGTCCTCCTGCTCGCTTGAGCTTGCCAGCAACAGGTGCGAGTATAGCGGAGCAGCATTGTCCAGCGTGGCGTGCGTCGCGAAATGAAGGATAGGATATTTCGCCGCTTCCGTCTTGACGGTCTCTTCACGCGCCGCCGCGCCCGTCAGGATTTTGCTCCTTTGCGTCCCGTATATTTCACCCAGAGCTTTCACCTCGCGCTCCGCTTCGGGCAATGCGCCGAGCGAGAAATCCCTCGACGCAGACTTTGAACGAGAGATCACGTCGGCGCTCAACGAAGGATTGCCCAGCGCGAGCAGCGACTGCCCCTGTGAAGCCACGCTTAAACTGGTCTTCACCAGAAGGGGATTGCCCGCCTGAGACGCTGTCTCGTCCTGCAAAGGGCGCAAACGTTTTATCTCTCTGAGGACGCTCAGTGAAGGCGCGTAAAAGAGTGCGTGGTCTTCCAGAAAATACCTGTCCGGTTGAGAAAGCAGAGCCTGAAAGGGCAACTCCCAAAGCTCGCCCGAAGGGATAATGCAGACCACTCCTTTGCCGTCCAACTCCTTCTGCGCCGGTCTTAAAACCAGTTCGTATAAATGTCTCGCGGCTTCTTTGAAATCAAGCGAATTCTGGGCCAGCCTGCGACGAAAGTCTTTGACGAGAGCGTTGATCTCAAGATTGCTGGCATTGATGGTGTAGACCTTCAGCGCGACATCGCCAGACGCTGCATCACCCGCATTACTTTTTCGGCTAAGCGTAAACAGGTAGGTCTTCTCGTCTGTGACGACATATTCCAGCAGGATAGTTTTGGTGTCGGGCAGCAGTGACGCTGCCTCGTTCGGAGAGAGCGGCGCGGCCTCTCCGCGTTGCATCTTCAAATCCGGATGCGAGGCATAAAGCTGCGTCTGGTAGGCGTCGTATTCAAGACGCGCCTGTTGGAGTCTGGTTTCCAACTGGGCCAGACGAGTTTGATCCGGTGCGGACTGTAAACGCTCTCGCCTGAGCGCGGCATTAAGCGCGATGAGCTGTCCGTTCAAGCTGCGCTCCTGCTCCTGCTCTTGCGCAGTCAAAGACTTTGTAATGTTTGCCCTCCCGTTGCGCAGCACATCGAATAACATTCTTCCCTTCGCCCGCTCGGCGTAAACGAGTGCGGCGGGTGCATCGCCTTGAGCGAGCGATAGCTCGACCATCGCTAGAAAGGGAGCAGTCTTACTTTCAAAAAAGAGTTGTTGATCCTGCTCGTTGCCCGCCGCTTGTCCGCGCAATTTTTCAATCACAGTGATCGCTTCCGCGTATGCGTCGCGCGCCTCCGTGTGCTGTTTGAGCAATCTGTAGGCGTGCCCCTGTGAGGTCAAAGCCTGCCAGAGCGTTTCCAGACTATTGCTCGCTCTGGCGAGGTCTGCTGCACGCGAAGAAAGCGCCGCTGCCTCGCGCGCTCTGCCCTGACGGTAGCGGACATTGCTCACACTGTTGAGCGAGTAAGCCATCATCGCGCGATTACCCATCGCTTCATAAAGCTTCAAGCTGCGCTCGTGATATTCGACGGCCTGCTCATACTTTTCCAGCTCGGCCATGACCGCACCGATCCTGTCCAGCAGGTAGGCAGTTCCCGCACGATCAAAAATCCGCTCATAAATTTTGAGACTGCGCTGATAATTCGCGAGCGCCTGCTGATAATCCCTCTGCGAAAACTGAGCGTTCCCCAGACTCGCCAGCGCGTAGGCGATCTCCAATGTGCTGCCCAGCTCTTCATAAAGCTTGACGCTCTTCTGGTAATAGTCGAGTGCCTGTCTGTGATCGCCCTGGTTGTAATGAATGTTGCCGATTTTGATGAGCATCGCAGCGACGCCCCACTTGATGCCCATCACCTCTGAGAGCTTCATCACCCGCTGGTAAACTTCAGCCGCGCGCGCATACTCGCCCTGCGCGGAGTGTACATCTCCGATGGCGACAAGCGCGCCGCCGCGTCCTTCTACATCTTTCAGCTGTTCGGCGAATTTCAAGGCCAGTTCCAGAATCAGGAGCGCACTCTGGAAGTCGCCCTTTACTTCGAGCAGCGTGCGGCCCTGTTCCTGTAATCCACGCTCTAAACCGACGGTCATGATCTGGCTTCGCTCTGCGACTATCTTTTCCCGCGCGTCAGAGGTTTTCGCCGCGAGAAACACGTTGGCAAATTCCTCCGCCGTGTCGATGAATTTCCAGAGCTTCCAGACTCCACCCTCTCTTCTTAAATAAAGAAGATGATCCCATTCGCGAAACCTTTCGTCTTCAGCGGGCTGCCCGGTCGCTTTGTCAAACGCACTCATGTTGACGACGACGCGAATACGCGCGCGCTCGCCCTGCACTCCGACGCGCAGGACGAGCACCCGTTTCAGCTCAAGCTTTAACTTCTCGTTACGAACAAACTCCCGCCGCATACTCTCTTTGAACTCGTTAAAGAAGGGCGAGCTTTCAGCCGAGAGCGAAAGGAGCGCCTGCTCATCCTTCTTCCGATAAGCATCGTAAGCAGCGTTGACTAACCGGACGAGCGCCGCCTGTTCGTTCGTTTGATCGTTTGATTGCGAGAGCGCCGAGAGCGGCAGAAAACAAACGAGAGCCAGAGCGCACAGGCTCATCCTTTTGAAAATCAAAATTCTCCGACCTTGTGCGTGTGGCATGAAGTGAGCACCTCCGATGCGCTTGGTGAATTTGAGCAGACGCCTGCTTGATCCGGCTCAGGAGATGGGGAAGCACATTAGATGCGCTGCACGACGGGAAGTCAAACAAAAAATTTTCCGTGTAGTAATAATCCGCAATCGCGCACGGCTTAAGAGAGTGGATGGGGAAGTCTCGGATTTTTTAAGTCCGGGTTTGGCTTTACAACCGAAAGGATTCAATCAAGATGCGAAAGCTAATCATGCTGGTCGTACTAATACAGGTGTGCGTGTCCGTGGCATTGGCGCAAACGGACGAGCCGAAGGTGGAAATCTTCGCGGGCTATTCGACCATCGCCACGCAGAGTCGCATTACCAACAAAGACATCGACAACATAGGCGGAATCACACCCGATCAGTTCAGACAGATTACAGGCTTCGATCTCGCCAGCAACGACAGGTTCATCTCGACAAACGGCTTTGAAGCATCTGTCACGCGTTACTTCTCAAAGCGCGTAGGTCTGACGGGAGACTTCTCCGGCTATTATCACAGAGAGCTAACGGGCATCGCCGGTACGCTGTTCGGCACGAAAACTTCTATCTACACAATCCTCGGCGGCCCGCACGTCAGGTTCGTGAATAAGAGTCGTGTCACGCCTTTTATCCACGCGCTCGTCGGCGCGGCGCGCGTGCGCACAAGTTATAGAGAGAACAACAGCCCGATTCCTCTGACCGTCGACGATAGCTCGACGAGATTGGCTTTTGCTTTGGGCGGCGGTCTGGACTTGCGTGTCAATAAGCGCGTAGCCATACGGCTATTCCAGTTGGACTACAGCCCTATCATGGGTAAAGACCGGACACTGACGGCCAACGATGGGACACCAATTGACCTGAATGGGCGAGCGCAGGAAAAAAACTTTCGCCTCTCGGTCGGAATCGTCTTCAGATAAGCTTCGGGTACAAGCCAAACATCTGCTTTCGACGGCGCGCGTGTGTAATCAAAAGAATCGTGGCCGCTCGATTTGTAAGAGCACTATCATCAAGCTGCAAGAAAACTGCAACTTTAATTCGCGGGAGGTCGTGTATTCTCTCGACTCATCTAGGGGGACTTTTTTCCTTGCAGTGAAATGGGTCAGGGTAAGAGCGCCGGACTTGGGGCAGTCCGGCGCTTGGCTTTTTCGGGCCTGCTTAGGATGACGAGAGATGAAACTTATCTGCGCTTTCGCGCGAGCACGATAAAGGCCATGCCGATGACGAGCAGCGGGCTCGAAATCCAGAACGTTCCCAGATTTGCCACACGCTTTAGATTCAGGACGGCCATCACTGCGGCGGCGATCAAAAACAGGATGCCGATCAAACGAAGAGCGGTCGGTGACATAGCGAATCTCCTTCCGTTAATCGAACAGTAAACTCAAACAGGTTTCATAAGGAAGCGCACACGCTTCTTCATTCCACAAAAACCCGTCTATCTCAACCCTTGATTTTTTCGCGCCAGCCCTTTCAATAAAAGAAAAGCCGGATAGCTCGCGGCGAGCAGCAGCAGCGCATAGACGCTGTTGCGCGTATCGCTCGCTATCGCTCCGGCCAGAAACGCAATCGAGCCCAGCAGAGCCAGCGCCGTCGTCCAGGGATAACCCCAGGCCGTGTACGGGCGCGGCTTATCCGGCTCGCGCCGCCTGAGGACAAAGACAGAGATAAATGAGATGGTGTAATTCGCCACGAAGAAGAAGGCGAGCACCGTGATGACCTGCTCGAACCGTTTACCGAAGACGATAAAGAGCAGGGAAATAAGCGTGCTTAAAAAGAGCGCCGCCGTCGGCGTGCCGCCGCTGTTGACACGCGCCGTGACCTTCGAGAAAAGGCCGTCGCGGCTCATCGCAAACAGCACACGCGTCGCCATCAAGTGAT
>DATLMN010000228.1:0-14362 GCA_035537255.1 Pyrinomonadaceae bacterium
GCGCGCATCGGTTCATACTATTGGCAGAAAGTCACCAGGCAGTTGAAACTGACAACTCGATTTGTGAGAGAGCACTTGCCGCCGCCACGCTTGAGAATGTTCAAGTGGCTGATGGCTCCTCAAAACTGATAAGCGGTCAGAAAAACTTTCTATTGACAATCAGGGGTCAGCGAACGTAAAAAATCTATAGGGTCACAAAGCTCAGTAGCCCTGAGACCTCACAAGAGCCGCCCCGCCTTAGACTCAATCCCGGGCAGAGATCAGCCGTCCATGAAAAATTTTAAGACGCTTCATACACATATAATCGTCCAGGCATTTATTCTCATCACTTGCCTCTCATTTTCCACTTCAGCGCAGGTTGAGACGAAAGTGATCTGCAAGGACGCGCCTCTGCCGCAGGGCTATAAGATAGTCCAGGAGACGCCTCTCAGCTCGTGTCCCGGAAAGAAGGGCGTGCTCATTCAGAAGATCGCCCCACACGCGCGCGCAGAGATAGTTCTACTGCCAATGCCGGAGACACGGACAGCCGTGAAGCCTCAAAAGATTCCTGTGCGGACAGGCAACGGCCCGTGTCAGCTCAACGGAGGCATTCCTCTCAACAGCATCGAGTCCAAGGTCTCCAATATTCGTTTCAATCTGTGCCTCGGAAAACTGTCGAACGGCCATTGCGTCACGATGGGTCTCTACGAGAGCGCGATTACACCAGACATCTACACGCCCTACGCCTTCGGCCTGCCCTCTGTTGACAGGGGCGAGGTCGAGTTGATTAACGACACCTCTCATCCTCCCAGGCAGTTCGGCGAGCTGCACGAGCTGGTTGACGGTACAGCCGTCCTGCCCCATTCCAAACAGCCCATGCGCCAGATCAAGCTGCCCGAGCGCTTGATAGATGTCGCTGTGATTAGCCCTTGGGAGTACGACCTGCGCTTTTATCAGGCGAAGGACGTTGGGCCCAAAGAGAACGGCCTGTATACCATCACTGGCAGCCCTGAGGTCGTCTGGAAAATCAAGAACCCTGAGCCTCCCTCTCTCAAACGCTTCCAGCTCATCAGGACGAAAGATGATCGGGACGATGTTACGGAGTTCACCTACGAAGAAGCGGAAGACAAATGGAGCATGTTCCAGAACGGCTCTTGGGTAACCATCAAAAGTTCCGTCGTCAACCCTGACAATCCATGCGAGCGCATAGAGACGCGGCTCGATAAAGAGGACGGACAGGTCGTCAAGACGATCAAGACGTTTCGGGCCTTCCCCTGGGGCGAAGAGTTGGTCAAGACCATAGAAGACCCGGACGGAAAAGCGCTGGTCACGACCTTTACCTATTTTGAGGATAAGAAAGGCCCGCACTACAGATTTCTCAAGAGCACCACATACCCGGACGGCACAGTGGAATTGGAGAACGAGCAGCCAGACCCTACGATGAGCAGCCAGCCATAAAGCTTCGCGCTAAGTAGAACTCAAGGTCATTGTATCCGTTCACGTATGGAGCGGCCTTATTTAGCCAACTATTTTGGATTGACGGATGAATCCGGGAAAACAGAATGGCTGGCAAGTGGTGTTGAGGCTGAGAGTCTACGCCCTGGGCCAACTTTCCTCTTGACACTAACTCGGGCGCTGAAGCACACTTAGAGTCAGATGGCTCATCCTCAGCCTGCCTCTTAATCACCCAATAATCAAAACTGAAGGAAAAATCCCCTCATGTCGCGGAATACTGCTCTGTCTAAGCTATTGTTTGTCTCTTTAATGCTGTTGCTTGGGGCGCATACTGCGTTGGCCCAGAACAGCACCTTTACCTATCAAGGACGGCTGACGGACGGCGGCGCTCCTGCCAACGGCACTTATGAGTTGGAGTTCAAACTCTTCGACGCCGCGAGCGGCGGCACACAGCAGCCGCAGCCCACGCCCGTGACTGTTCAGTTAACTGGCGCGCAGGCCGTGGCCGTCAACAACGGCGTCTTCACTGTGCAGTTAGACTTCGGGGCGGATGCCTTCCCCGGCGCAGCACGCTACTTAGAGATCGGCGTCCGCCACGTGGGCGAAACATCCTTCATCACGCTTTCTCCTCGTCAGCCGATTGCCGCGACGCCCTATGCTATCCGTAGCGTCTCGGCCACCAGCGCCACCAACTTCAGCGGCAACCTGAGCGGTGACGTGACGGGGACGCAGGGCTCGACGGTGGTCGTGTCGGTCGGCGGCGTCAGCGCAAGCAGCGTGGCAGGCGGTGCGGCAGCGGCCAACAACGCGACCGACGGCAACACGACTGGCGCTATCGTTAAGCGCGACGCCTCTGGCAACTTCCACGCAGGCACGATTACGGCGACGCTCAACGGCAACGCTTCGACGGCGACGACCGCGACGACGGCCACCACGGCCACGACTGCTGACACGGCCACGACCGCGACGACGGCCTCGTCCGTCAGCGCGGCTGCGGGCGACAGCGTCATGACGGCGATCAACGCCGGTTCTTCGACCATCAACGCCGCGCGCCTGCCCTCGACTCTGGCGACACAGAACGGCACGAATACTTTCAGCGGCACAAACACCTTCAGCACGAGCCCGACCTTTAGCTCAGGGCTCTCGGCAAACGGCCAGCGAATCACCAGCGTCGGGACGCCGACGGCAGACGGCGACGCTGCGACAAAAGCTTACGTGGATGCGAACATTCCTTCGACGACGGCTGGCGGTCACCTGACCGGCACTTATCCGAATCCGAGCATCGCCACGACAGCCTCCGCCGGTACAAATATCGCGGCGGCAGTCAACGCCAGCAGCTCAGCGATCACCACCGCGCACGTCGACGGCGACGTGGAACTCGCGCCGTCTGCTCAGCAGACGACGAGCAGTACGAACCACCTCATCAACCTCAAGCTCATAGGCTCCACGACACTCGGCACGCCGGGCGTAAACGCGCTTCTCTCGCTTAGCGCGAGCGGGTCGTACCCCGACAACCAGACCTATGACAAAGAGCGCTTCCGCGTGGACAACGACGGCTCAATCCTGTCCGTCGCCGATTACTCTAGCGGCGTTAACACCACTGCCCCGACCGAAGGCGCAGGCACGCGCTTCATGTGGTACGCGACCAAGGCGGCGATCCGCGCCGGTCAAATCAACGGCACGCAGTGGGACGACGCGAACATCGGACTGTACTCGACGGCCTTCGGCGAGAACGTGCGCGCGCTCGGGGATAACTCGGTCGCTATCGGCAAGAACTCGGTCGCGGCAGGCTCGCGCACCGTCGCCATCGGCGAGAGGAACACGGCGACCGGCTATGCCTCGGTCGCGCTCGGTTACGGCGCATCCACCTCGACCTCGGCCGGGTCGCCGCGCAACGGCACGTTCGTCTTCTCCGACTTCTCAAATAGTGCCTGCGACTTCACCAACATCAGCAACGACTGCCAGTTTCATCCTTCGGTCACGAACTCCTTCAACGTGCGCGCCGTCAACGGCTCCTTCTTCTACACGAGCTTGAACCTCTCCACGAGCTTCATCTTCAACAGCACGACCGCGACGATGACGCTCACGAACAGCAAGCTCTCGATGGCGAGCGACGGCTCGACGACGCTGACCTCGAACTCCGGCGGGACGGCGGGCGTCACGCTCCCGGCGGGCGGCGGCTCGTGGAACAACCTCTCCGACCGCAACATGAAAGCCAACTTCGCGGCGGTCAACCCGCGCGAAATCCTGCGCGGCGTCCTCTCACTTCCGATCTCGACCTGGAACTACAAGTCGCAGGCGGCTTCCGTCCGCCACATCGGCCCGATGGCGCAGGACTTCTTCGCCACGTTCAAAGTCGGCGAAGGCGACAGAACAATCGCGACCATAGACCCCGACGGCGTGGCCTTCGCTGCGATACAGGGCTTGAACGAAGAGTTGAAAGACCGCGATGCCAGGATTGAAGGGCTACAGCAGCGGGTCAACCAACAGCAGGAGCAGATCGACGGCTTAAAGAAGCTGCTCTGCCTTGATCATCCAGAGGCCGCTGTCTGCAAGGAAAGCAAGTAATGTCCCTCCGCCCCTGCATCATCATTATTCTTCTGCTGTCGCTCTTCGTCGCATCGGCGCGCGCCCAATCCGGCCCGCAGACCACGCAAGCGGTCGTCGCGGGCGGTGGCGGTACGAGCGCTTCCGGACAATCACTACAAGTCGAGGGCACTGCCGGGCAGAGCGTCACCGGCGCGTCTCAGGGCGGAACGTTCAAGCTCGAAAGCGGCTTCTGGGCAGGAGCGGCGGCACAGGCTGTCTCGAACCTGTCGGTCGATAATCTGACAGCCGTTTACGGCGGCAGTGTGAATCTCAAAGCCACACTCTCTGCCACAGGCGCTAACATCTCCGGCAAAGTCATCAGTTTTTCTCTTAATGGAACAAACGTTGGGACGGCTACGACGGATGCTCAGGGGCTTGCCATTCTTAACAATGTCAGCTTAAGCGGGATCAATGCGGGCATTTATGCTACCGGCATATCTGCCGAGATTTCGAGCGGCGTTGAATTGACTGCCGCCAACGGCGTGGGCCAACTGACGGTTTTGAAGGCTGATCCTTTGTTATCCGTCACTGGCGGAAATTTCACCTATGATGGTCAGCCTCATCCGGCGACTGCATCGGCAACAGGCGTTAATAACGAAGCGCTTGGGCCCATCTCGCTTCTCTACAACGGCACAAACAGTATTCCGGTCGACGCCGGAAGCTATGCGGTCACGGCTGCGTTCGCGGGTAATCAAAACTACAACCCTGCGACCAATAATCAACAGAGCATCATCATCAGCACCGCAGATCAAACGATCACTTTCCTGGCATTGCCCGATAAGACTTTCGGAAACGCAGACTTTACAGTCAACGCCACGGCGAGTTCCGGCCTGGCTGTGAGCTTTACTGCCACAGGGAATTGCACCAGCACGGGTAACACCGTTCACGTCACGGGCGCGGGCCTCTGCACTGTGACAGCTTCTCAGATAGGAGACGGTAACTATAAGGCAGCGGCAGCGGTCGCTCAGTCTTTTAATATTACGAAAGCGCCGTCTACGACTTCCATTATCTCCTCCAACAATCCGTCCAATGTCGGACAGAGCGTGACATTTACTGCGACGGTTGAATCCGGAGCGGGCACTCCGACTGGCTCTGTACAATTTCAGGTAGACGGCACAAACTCCGGCGCTCCTGTCGCTCTCAACGGAAGCGGAGTCGCCGCCTTCTCTCTTAACAGCTTGACGGCAGGCGCGCACACCATCACTGCCAGCTACGACGGAGATACAAACTTCATCGTCTCAAACGGCACACTCGCGGGCGGCCAGCAGGTCAATATACAGACATCTATAACCATCAACGATGTGCAGGTGTCAGAGGGCGCTAGCGGTACGACCAACGCAGTCTTCACCGTCACACTCGCCGAAGCCAGCAATCTCACCGCGCATGTTGATTTCTCTACAGCAGACTCTACGGCCAAAGCGGGCACGGATTATCAGGCAAGCAGCGGCACGTTGACCTTCGCTCCGGGAGAGTTAACCAAGACCATCACGGTCACAGTCAACGGCAACACTATCAATGAACCGAACAAGACCTTCTTCGTCAACTTGACGAATCCGCAGCACGCCACTCTCAGTGATGCTCAAGGCACGGGGACAATCATCAATGACGATGCGGCAAGCTTACAACTCAGCAGTAACGGCTACAGCGTAGACGAGGGCGCAGGTCATGCCACGATCACCGTCACGCGTACAGGCGATATATCAGGTGCGGCGAGCGTGCAATTCGCGACGAGCGATCTGGCTGGTCTGACCAACTGCAATATCAACATAGGCAATGCCTCACCGCGCTGCGACTTTACGGCAGTGGCAGGCACGCTCAACTTTATCGCAGGCCAGGCTTCGGCTACTTTTGACATACCCATCATCAACGATGTCTACGTCGAAGGCCCGGAGACTTTACCGATCACGCTGAGCAATTCTACGGGCGGTAATCTCGGCACTCTTTCGACCGCGACGCTCACGATCACGGACAACGACTTCGCGCCGGGCGCGCCGAATCCGATAGACGATCCCTCGTTCTTCGTCAGGTTGCAATACATGGATATTCTGAATCGTGAGCCCGAAGCGCAGGGCTTGACCGACTGGCTCAGTATTCTTCAGAACTGTCCGCAGGGCGACACCTCCTGCGATCTGGTCGAAGTCTCCTCAGGATTCTTCCGCTCGCCGGAGTTCTTCGACAGGGTCTATTACATCTACCGCTTCTACGAAGTCGGGTTAGGACGCAAGCCCGGTTACGTAGAGTACCAGCGGGACATCAAACTGGTGACAGGCTTCCTCACGCCAGCCGAGTTGGAGGCGCGTAAGCAACAGTTCGCTTACGAGTTCAGCCAGCGTGCGGATTTCCGCGCACGCTATGACCAGTACGACTCTGCGACTCATTCGCAGCAGTACGTGGACGCGCTGGCGCAGACGGCCGAAGTGATGCTCTCGAACCGCCTGCAACTCAACTACGAGTTAGCCAACTCGATCAAGCAGCGGTGGGATGTTTTAAGAGCAATAGTGGAAGGGCCTGAAGTCTCACAGAAATTCTTCAACAAGGCGTTTGTCGTGATCGGCTACTTCGCTTACCTGCGACGTGATCCTGACGCGCAGTATCAGGTGTGGCTCGATAAGCTGAACAATCCTCCGGCAGGAAAGACTGAGCGGGAAAGTTACAGAGAGATGATCGGAGGATTTATCTTCTCGCAGGAGTATCGCTCGCGCTTCGGTCAATAAGCAGAGCCACCATTAGAAAAGATGGAGCAGGCGGCGGGGCGTTATCCGTTCGCCCTCGCTGTCATCCAGACCGTCTCTTATCTGCTCCTGTACACATCTGTACTCAAGTACTTCAGGCCAGAGTCGGCCATCAGCGTGACCACTTTGGCCTTTGTGCCCAGCCGCTTTGCTACTTCAATCGCCGCTAAGACGTTTGCCCCGGAAGATGTCCCAGCGAAGAGCGCCTCCTCGCGCGCGAGCCGCCTTGCCATCTCCTTCGCGTCCTCTGTTCTAACCGGCACGATCTCGTCCACTAGAGTCGCGTCCCACAGTGGCGGAGTGTAGCCGATGCCAACTCCTTCGATCTTGTGAGGCCCTGCCTGACCGCCGAGCAACACAGAGGATTCGGCGGGTTCGACGACGACCGTTTTGACATCGGGTTTGTATCGCTTGAGCACTGTGGCGACGCCACGCGAAGAGGCCGCCGTCCCCACGCAGTGAACGAAGGCATCTATTTCTCCGTCCGTCTGACTCCAAATCTCCTCGCCAAGCTGATGATAGCCAGCGATGCTGTCATGATTATTGAGCTGGTCTGTCCAGTAGGTGTGCGGCTCTTTGCTTAACACGCGTGCGGCCTCGATCATATCCAGAATCAGTTTTTTGGTGGTGCGTCCACCCTCGCTTGGGATGATTGTGAGCCGCGCGCCCAGCGCCGCCATGTGATCCAGCTTCTCCTGGCTAAACGCATCGGAGCTGACGATGTGTATAGGATAGCCAAGGGCCGCGCAGACCCAAGCAAGCGATGTCCCGGTGCTGCCGCCCGTGTACTCTATGACGGTGTCGCCGGGTTTGAGACGACCGTCACTTTCCGCACGCGAAATGACGGCGTGGGCCATCCGATCCTTGAGGCTGCCGGTGGGGTTCTCCCATTCGAGCTTTACAAGGATGTCTGCGCAATCGGGCGGCACGACCTTGCGCAGTCGAACGATGGATGTGTTTCCGATGGCATGGAGAATGTCCACGCTTTGAGTTCTCCTCTGTGTGAGGAGTTTATCTCCGATAAGATTCTTGGACAAGCAATTGTGATTGACGCCCGCATTGGCCCACGCCTCCGCTGCGATAAAGAAAGTGAGACTTAAAGAAGCTCTCATTAAGCAGCGTCAGCGCGGCTTGAAACGCGTGTACAGTATTACTTGTACCTTGTAGATGGAGCGGCAGCCGGGAGAATGTAGAGCCAGCTTTGTGGCTCTAGCTGTCTACCTCGCGCTGCTCTGTGCGCCGGACTTTTCCGACCCGTCCTTTCGTGCGCGCTCAATCGCCAGCACGGCGACCGCGCGTCCCAGCGCAAGCCCGACTTCGTTATCCACACGGAAATGTACGCCGCCCAACAGTCTTGAGGCCGCCGCCGCTTCCGCCTGCTTGTTAAAAAACTCGGCGTCGGCAGGGAACAGGTGAGAAAGAATTGCCGCAGCCGTTCCGGAGAGCATCGCGTGTCCGGACGGATAGCCTGGAAAATTCGGTGTGGTTAGGAGCGGCTTAAACTCCGGGTCATATTGGAAAGGGCGCGAGCCCCAGTACTCATACTTTGCGTCCCAGCAGGCGATCAACGAGTCATAGTAGGCTGTGCTCAGGATGGCGTAGACGCGCGCGGCCTGTGGCGGGTTGCGGTCGAGCTTGTTCTCGAACATCTTTAAAGAGGCCAGCTCATTCCAGTATTTCGGGAGCGAGGTTATCGCCCAGTAATATGCCTCGCGCTTCGCCCTTGGATTTTTCGCAGCCTCCCTGACTTCCTCCATCGCGGCTGCGTCAAAGGAAGGCGGCGCTGCTGGGCGCAGTTGACTGCCCGTTGATAAGACCCAGGTCCTCCACTTCGCCATCTCCGGCATCGCCGGATTCGTACCGTTCCAACGCCCGGGTGTAGTCGGAACTGTGCCCGTCCACTTCGCGTCAGAGCCGTCCTTTTTCGCGCGCTCAATGACCAGCGCCGCCACCTCGCGCCCGAGCTGTAGCCCGGCAGTCACGTCGCTCCTGAACTGAACACCCGCGAGGAGTCTGGACTTAGTGCATTCTTCCGCTCTGTCTGCAAGAAAATTGGCCTTGTCCGGGAAGAGATATGAAAGGACTGCTGCTGCTGCACCCGCAGCCACAGCATGCTCCGAAGGATAGGATGGGCTCTCAGGAACTGAGACGACGGGCGTCAGCTTTGTCTCGATCTCGGTCGGTCTCTTCCGGTTGTACTTATACTTGGAATGCCATGCGGCAACCATCGCGTCATAGATGGCTACGTTGACGAGCGCGAGCATGCGCTCTGTGACAACGCTTGAGGAGCTATCAGCGGCCACCTTGAAAGCGATCTCGTTCCAACGGTAAGAGGGAGAGCCTGAGTCCCAGTAGCGAACTGTGTCGAGCGCGCTCTTGCTGCGCTGCGATTGCAGTGACAGCAATTCGTTAAGCTCTTCTTTTGTCGCTTTCGCTCCCGGCGGCGCGGGCGTCTGCATCTGAGCGCCGGACCTGATGACCCAAGTCTTCCACACGCCAGCGCCCGGTTCAATCGGTGTCGCATAAGCAGACGCCGCAGGTACGAGCATGTTGCTCAAAGCGGCGCTGATAAGTATTGCGGAGATCGCTGCTCTAACGAATATAAGTTGGCGTGCCATTTACTTCTCCTTAAAAAATTTGATCGTCTTCAAGATCAAAGATGACAGACCTTCTATTGCCTCCTTGCGGACACACTCCTAGCCACTCGGCGCGAGGCCGTAGCCATAAGGTGCGAGCGTGTTAGAGAAAGGTCTGTGGGTTAACTAGCGCATTTCGCCTTTCGAGCTTTGACGGATGATTCGTTATCCGCCTGCGTGCGCAAGGCGTCGCGCAGTAATCGCAGCGCCTCATAAATCCCTGGGCGCTGCTTCTCGGGTATGTGGCTCATGACCTGCTCAACCTGAGCGTTCAGAGAATCGTCCAGTTCTTTGTAACGTTTCTGGCCGACCTTCGACAGCGAGATGACCACCGCGCGACGGTCTTCGGAATGCGACTCTTTTACCAAGAGACCATCCTGTACTAAAGATTCGACCGCCCGGCTGACCCAGCCCTTGTCCAGGGCCAAGCGTCTTCCCAACTCCGCCAGCGTGATTGAGCCGCTGCGGTAAATCTCTCCCAGAATAAAACATTGAGTCGAGCCTGTGTCGCCACAGGAAGCGACGCACGCGCGCTGTAGCTGCAAGTGCAGCCTCGCCACCTCGCGTAACAGAGCGCTGTCTGGTGTGTTTGCCATGTGTCCCCTGTTCGTTGCTATTAGCAACCAAATCGGCGACAGTGTAAGCTCACCAAAATTGGTTGTCAATAGCAACGAATAAGTTTTTACAACTTCATTGATTTAAGGGAGGCAGAAGGTATTCGGGCTCGCGCCCGAAGGACAAAAATGCCGCCCGTAAAATAAAAAAATTCCGCACGGTGGCATGTCAACTCTATCTCTATGTGGCGCATCAAAGTCTGGTTTGTATTTTTGACGCTACAATAAGTTGATGAAATAGAACCCGGTTTTTTTACAGGCAGGATCAGCATTTATCTACGGCTCCCCCAGCCTAAACGCCTCATAAACCGCGAACCATTTAGAGAGCAGAAGAGAACCGACGCCGGACGTGTGCCTAGATCAAGGCGTAGAGCCTTGCGGTGTTCACACGCTCAAACGCTCTTTCTCTATACCAACGCGTTGGATTCAAGCACTGATGCTTTGGGGCTGACTTTACTTTGTCACAATAGACATGATTTTAGGCATGAGCGCGCGCTGTCTAATTTGCCGTCACTGTATTTTTCAGGCAGGAAAGTGCTCTGTCTAACTTACATCTGCTTTTCTCAAGGAATTATTCGAGCAAGAGGAGTCTTAAATGTTCTATCGCCCGGTATCCTTCGCCAAGCTTTGGTCTGTTTTTCGTAGGAAAAATCGCTTATCCGGCAAGCTGTTGATCGCTCTGGCCGCATTATTATTGACGAGCGGCTATGGCGCGCAGGCGGCCCTGGCTGCGCCGCCGCAAATTGGCTCTCTCTCAACGGCGACGGCGACGCGCAGCGGGCGCGTCCTCATCAACGGCGCTAATTTCGGTGACACCCAGAACGGCGGCCACGTTGAAGTGGGTGGCGTCAGGGCTCACATCTCACGCTGGACAGACACGCTGGTCGCCATTTACGTGCCAGAGACAGCGCCGACCGGCAGCCTTTCCGTCGTTGTCTTCGACAGCGGCCGTGCGGCAAGCAACTCCGTCCCGCTCGATGTCACGCTGCGACCCGCCTCCGTTGATCGCATCAGGTGGCGCTTTACGCTCGACGCTGACTACACCCTGGGACGCTCGGCTGTCGGGCCCGATGGGACTGTTTATGTTGAAGGCGTGGACGGTAATCTGTACGCGCTCGCCCCCGACGGCGCTCTGAAGTGGATTCATCGCACGGGTTTAAGGGGCGGCTACGGGCCCGTCGGAGTCGGGCTGGACGGCACGATCTATATGGCTTCGCTGGACCCCAGGCCTGACGGCGTGCTCGGTAACTATGGATCGATTCATGCCGTCAACCCGGACGGTACTAAAAAATGGGTGTTCGTTGACACGGGCGGCACGATCATCGCCGGCCCGTCTGTCGGCCCTGACGGAAACATCTACGCTATTGCTCAAGGCAATCCCCCAGCCCTGGGCTTATTCGCGCTCTCGCCCACGGGCCAGCTTCTTTATAAAACCGGGAGATTCTGGGAGCGAGGTGTTTCGAGACAAGAGATAGTTTTCGGCAAGTCGGATCAGATGTACTTCGGATTCAACTATGAAAACCGGCTTCACTCCTATAGCCTCAAAGGCGACCTGCTTTTCAGTGTTCCGGCCGGGTCTCCCGATGATGAGTTTCAGCCTGCCGTTGGGCCAAACGGGAACGTCTATGTGCATATGTTCCCGACAGGAGTGGGTAAAAGCCTTGGCGCTTATAGTTCGCAGGGGAATCTGCTGTGGAGATTTTACGAGTTTCCAGGTAACGTCCAATCACCTACGGATGTCGGCCCAGATAACAGTATCTACATGGTGCGAAATGTTTCAAACCTCCTCGCTTTTAACCCCGACGGGACGATTAAATGGCGCTACACTGATGCCAACCAGCTCTACAACCCGATAGTTAGCCCGACTAATAACGTGGTCTTCATGGGCGGGCGTATCTCCTATAATGAGCCGAGTTTCTTCCTCGGCATCAACCCTGCCAACGGAGAGCCGCTATGGAAAATCCATCTACCGGTTGAGCCGGGTTTTTCCCCATACGGACAACAATTTCCGAACCACCGCACACGCTTTACAGCGGATGGAAATACGGCTTACGTCGGGACGGACATTCTGGGCGACGGCAACTCGACTAACACCTACTCCTATTTTTACGCCATCGATACTTCGTCGGCAGGCATCCCCATCAACTCGCCGCCGACGGTCAGCATCACAAGCCCGCAGGAGAGCGAGCGTTTTATAGAGCGCTCCAATATTGTCATAAGCGCTGATGCTAAGGATGATGCCGAAGTCTCTAAGGTCGAGTTTTATTACAACAGGCGTGGCACAACTACTCTGATCGGCACGGACACGACCGCGCCTTATAGCGCCACGCTGACTGAGGCGACCCCGGATGTCTACGGTCTCTTTGCCGTCGCATATGACAACGCCGGATTGCAGACGAGTTCAAAAATCGTCACCGTCGTTGTTAACACTCCTCCGACGGTGGCCATCACCAGCCCGGCTGATGGAACAACAATCGCGTCTTCGACGAATATCACGCTGAGCGCCAATGCGGCCGACACAGACGGCACAGTCAGCAAAGTCGAGTTCAGTAGTACTCAGACGGGCCTCATCGGTACGGATACGACTGCGCCTTACACCTTGGATTGGGCCAACGTCCCGGCGGGCACGTACGAGGTGCGCGCCTTAGCTACAGACAATGATGGTGTCAAGGTTCAGTCGAGCGCGGTTACAATCAAGGCTGCCCCAGCCGCTCTGCCAGCCATTTCCATTAACGATGGATCGATCACAGAAGGCAATAGTGGCACGGCGACGGCCAGTTTCACGGTCAATCTTTCCGCCGCAAGCGATCAAACCGTCTCTGTTGCCTATGCGACGGCGGATAGCACGGCTTTCGCGGGCAGTGATTATGTCGGCACTTCCGGCACGCTCACCTTTAACGCGGGCGAGACGACTAAGACGATCAACGTGACCGTCAACGGCGACCAGTTTGCCGAAGCTGACGAAACTTTTACGCTCTCCTTAACTAACCCGACCAATGCCACTCTGGCCAAAGCCACGGGCACAACCCGGATCATCAATGATGATTTGGGCGGAACGTTGCAGTTCAGCTCAAACGCCTACAGCGTCAGAGAGGATGGCGGAGCGGCGACTGTTACGGTCACACGCACGGCGGGTCTTGCCGATAACGTGACTGTCGCTTACACGACATCAAATGATACTGCTCAAGCCGGTGCGGATTACACTGCGAGTACAGGGGCGCTCTCCTTTGCCGCCGGTGAGACAAGCAAGTCTTTTACCGTGGCGATCTTGAATGATTTCCTGAACGAGGCCGACGAGACGCTCAACCTGAGCTTGATGCATGTGACGGGCGGAGCGACGCTCGGGACACCGTCAACAGTCTCGCTGACTATCGTCAACGACGACACACCGACGGTGCAATTTAGTCAGAGCAGCTACCAGATTGCTGAAGACGGCGGATCATTAAATATCGTCGTCGAGCGAACAGGCGATGCCAGCGCTGACTTGACGGTAAACTATTTATCGTCCGACTCGGCCGGTCTACAAAACTGCGACATCGTAAACAGCATCGCTTCCTCGCGCTGCGATTATGTCTCTGTCGTCGGGACATTGCACTTTGCTCCGACGCAGATCAGGAAGACGATCTCTGTGCCCATTGTTGATGACGTTTATGTCGAGGGACAAGAGAACTTTTCCGTTTCATTAACGAATCCGGCGGGAGCCCAACTCGGCTCTCAGCGTGTGGCAGTCATACGGCTAACTGATAACAGTAACGACTCGATGCCCGCCGCCAATCCGGTAAACGGCACGGCCTTTTTCGTCCGCCAACACTACATAGATTTCCTCGGTCGCGAACCTGATCCTCCGGGACTCTCTGCATGGAGTGCTCAGATAGACAATTGCATAACGGCCAGCCCCGCTTGTGATCGACTGTCCGTCTCGCAGGGTATCTATAATTCGCCCGAATTCAAAGATCGCGGATATTTTATCTACAAGTTCTACTCCGTGGCTTTTGGAAGAAAGCCTACTTATGACGAGTTCGTCTTAGACAGAGCGAGAGTCAGCGGCTTCCAGACTGAAGCGGAGCTGGAACAGAGCAAGCTGGACTTCATCGCAGACTTTATGAATCGTCCGGAGTTTGCTGTCTACAGTGGACTGACCAACGATCAGTACGTCTTAACGCTCTTTAATCTGACGGGAGTCTCGCAGGTGACGGTGGGCACAGCAGTAATCAACCTCTCTCAGATGCAGCAATCGATGACCACAGGCAAGACGCGAGCAAGAGTCTTGAGAGAGATGGTGGAGAGTCCGGAGGTGAGCGCGCGCTTCCAGGTGGAGTCAACCATCGTGATGCACTACTTCGGATACCTGAGGCGT
>DATLMN010000229.1:0-3764 GCA_035537255.1 Pyrinomonadaceae bacterium
TGCCTTTTCTTATGCGGATGAGTGGACTTGAACCACCACGGTATCGCTACCACAGGCTTCTGAGACCTGCGCGTCTGCCAATTTCGCCACATCCGCGTATCCTGTTTTGAATATACGGGCGCGGCCTTGAGGGTGTCAAGAAGGCAGAAAGCCCGCGCATCCAGCCTCTGCCTTCCTGCTATAGATAGCGTTAAGGACGCCCCAGAATGTCGCCGATGATTTCGCCGACGCGGCTGCGACCGCCCGTGCCGCCAGCGTTGCGATTCCTGTAGCCGTCATCGTAACCGCGACGATAGCCTTCCTGAAAATAGCGGCGATACACCTCTCGGTCGCCGTAGCTGTTGCGATAGCCTGCGGTCGCATCCCTGTAAGTATCGTGATCGTCGTAGTCGAAGCTTCTGCCGTTGCGATTGTCATCACGCCCCGCCCTGAAGCCTTCGCGATAGCCTACATCCAGCGCCCTTTGCCTGAGATCGTTGCGGTCAAAGACGCCGTCATCATCTCGGTCACGACGATTGCGGCCACGGCTGCGATTACGATTGCGATCATAATCATCGTCGTCACGATCATCGTTATCATAACGGTCATCATCGTCGTAGCGGTCGTCACGGCGCGGCCCGCGCCCGTCCACGCGCCCGTCGGACGCATCGTGGCAATTAACAAACTTGTCGCACTTGTCCTTTTGACGGCCACGTCCACGCCCGCGCCCCTGACCATAAGCCACAGACGGCACGGCAATGGCCACGATGAGCGCCAGAAAAGCGACCCACAGCGCAGCGCGTCTACCAGTAAGTCGAGTCATCATTCCCTCCAGTTAATGCCGACACGCAAGGCGTGCGTTCGGCTTGAGATAAAAAGCAGTTGCTTAGAGGAACACAGCTTTAGGGGCAGCAAAAGACTAACAAGCAGCGTGCCAGCGGCTTAAGCCCTCTAACTTGTTGACAGGCTTTGACAGCGCTCCTGACTAAACGACGCTCGCCATACGAAAACGTGACGATCTAAAACCGTATAGTGTGCAAAGCCCTTGGCGTCAATGCCCGGAGCCAGCGCCAATCACGCGCGAGGCCGAGCATTGAAGTGTAGTTGCAGGCGAGCGGACGTGGTTGCTATAGTTGCTTTCTCATATTGCAAGCCGCACAAGAGGTGTGCCGGGCAAAGAAGCACTTGGATGCGACTAGGTCAGTACCGCCTGCTTAAGCCGGGCGGGTGATGGATGCACAAGACCCGCCCGCTACCGCAGACGGTACTGACTTGCAACCCAAGGCGACGCGGCCACAAACGTGGCGCATCGGTCGCGCTCTTTAAAGACAACTACTCGGAACTCAAGGCTGCCCCGAAGCATGTCGTTTACGTCCCGAACTGAAAATTACGAGGAGAGAGACAAATGATTTCCCTGAAACGTTTTTACTTTAACGCCTTCGCTCTCGTGTTAGTTGCCCTGTGCGCCGCAGTGTCACAGGTGTCTGCGCAGAATGCTACGCTGCGCCTGCCGCGCCCCAGCCAGAAGGCCAGCGTCATGCAGACCATAGGCGTCACGGATGTCACGATCACCTACAGTCGCCCCGGCGTGAAGGGACGAAAAATCTGGGGCGATGCGCCCGCTGCCGCTCCGACAGGCACGGCGACGCTGGATGATTCGCGCACGCGTTTGAAGGATGCGCCGATTGTTCCTTACGGTCACGTCTGGCGCACGGGCGCAAACGAAGCGACGACCTTCACGGTCACAGATGACGTATTGATCAACGGCCAGAAACTCGCCGCCGGAACTTACAGCCTGCATACAATCCCTAGCAAAGATGAATGGACGATCATCTTCAACTCGGATGCCGGACAGTGGGGCAGCTTTACGTACGATGAGAAGAAGGATGTGCTGCGCGTTAAGGCCAAACCGCAGATGGCTGCGGACAACGAGGAATGGCTCTCCTTCGACATTCCGGAAGTGACGCCTAACTCTGCGCGTGTCAACATCCGTTGGGAGAAGTTGACTGTGCCCTTTACTGTCGAAGTCCCGAACATGGAAGCGCTCATGCGCACCAAGATAGACGCCGCCGTGGCCGCCAACCCGACCGATTGGAGAATACCCCTACAGGTCGCCAACTATTATGCCAACAACAGCAAGCAGGAAGAGGCGCTTAGTTGGGCCGACAGATCCATCAAGGTCAAGGAGACTTACCAGAACCTCGCGACCAAGGCGCAGATGTTGTACGCAGCGGGCCGCAAGGACGAGGCCATAGCCCTCGCAGGGCAGGCGATTGAGCGAGGCAAAGCCGACAAAGCCGATACGGCAAGGCTCGAAAAGCTACTCGCCGACTGGAAAGCCGGAAAGATGTAAGGGCGGTTCAGGCACTCTGAAAATTAAAGCCTGAATCTTTCTTACGTTAAAATGTTTCGGTGTTCCAACGTGGGTCGCAAGTCAAACAGATGGCGGAAAGAGCGCAGAGTCGCGATGAGCTGAGCGAGCGTTTAGAGAAAGTGCGTCAACGCATACGCGAAGCTGCGCTCCGTGCAGGGCGTAGCGAGCATGATGTCACGCTCATCGCCGTCACTAAGACGCACCCGGTAGCTCTGCTCAAACTCGCCATCGAGGCTGGCGCGCGTGACTTCGGCGAAAATCGCGTGCAGGAGGCGGACGCGAAGATCACGGAGCTTGGGCGCGAAGCGGCGCGCTGGCATTTGATCGGACACCTGCAAGCCAATAAAGCGCGCCGCGCCGTCGCGCTCTTTGATCTGATTCACTCGGTTGATTCCCTAGGGCTTGCCGCACGTCTGGATCGTCTGTGCGCGGAACAGGAACGCGAAGAGTTGCCCGTGCTGATACAGGTTGACTTGGCGGGCGAAGCGACTAAGTCAGGCGCGAGCGTGACTGAGCTGTCGCAGTTGATTGATGCTGTCAGAGCAACAGAGCATCTACGCCTGGCGGGTCTGATGGCGCTTCCGCCATTCTTCGAGGATGCTGAAAGGGTTCGTCCCTTCTTTCGTCGCCTGCGAGAGTTGCGCGATCTTTACAGAGAGCGCGGCGCGTTCGATGCATCGGGCGGCACGGGTGAGCTTTCGATGGGGATGAGTAACGATTTCGAGGTGGCGATTGAAGAGGGCGCAACCATGGTGAGAGTCGGCACGGCGATCTTCGGCGAGCGGGGCGCAAAGTAAATCCGCTCGATGCGGCCCGTCGAGCTGCGGGAAACTTCTTTTGTCCATCACGTTTTTTTTGAGCTGCTTTCGACGCGATTTATTATGTCAATCTTCGATGTCATCGGTCTGATGGTCTGGTACATGGTGGTCACAGTGATTATGACTGTGATCGTGTTGATGCTCCTTCGACTGTTGGTGAACTACGCCGACCTGAACCCGTTCGCGTGGCCCGCGCGGACTGTGCTCAGCCTGACGGATCCGCTGGTCGATCCCGTGCGGCGTCGTCTGGCAGGGGTTGGCCTGGATCCTAAGTTCGCGCCGCTTATCTCTATTTTGATCGCGATTGTCCTGGGCTACTTTACGCTTGAGATCGTCGGCACAGTCCTCTATACCGTCTCGGGTTTGCTGGTGAGCTTAAAGCGCGGGGCCGTCGTCGCAATCGCGGGCTATGTGCTGTACGGGTTGCTGGCCGTCTATTCGCTGTTGATCTTTATGCGCATCATCATCGCCTGGGGAGCGAGCCAGAGAAATCGCCTGCTGGTGTTCCTGCGCCGTTTAACCGATCCCATCCTGGTGCCTTTTCAACGCATCATTCCACCGCTTGGCATGTTCGATATTTCGCCGATCGTCGT
>DATLMN010000230.1:0-11020 GCA_035537255.1 Pyrinomonadaceae bacterium
ACGCGCATCGGCACTGGCACGCCGCCTCGCATCGCCGGGCGAAAATGCATTTTGCTGACTGTCGCTTGGGTCGCCTCTTCGAGTCCGAAGCCAGCCCAGCGCACAACGTCTATGCGACCGACCTCGCCGTCCGCGCCGATCTCCACCTGAACGTCTACGACCGCTTCGACTTCGATGCGCGCGGCGGTGTCCGGATATGGCGGACGAAGTCGCCTGTAAGGTTGCGGCAGCCTTAAGCCCTGCGCTTCCGCTTCGGCGGCGTCTTCGGGCGCATCCTCTATGACGGGCGTGCCGTGTGATTGAAGAACGGAGTTACGCGCTCTGTATTCATCCTCCTGCGCGCGACGGATGGCAGTGCCGTAGCGCTGGCGCATCTCGCCGCCCGTCAGTTCGGCAAAGAGACGCTTCTCGGCTTCGGCGGGCGTTGCCGCCTCGAAGCTCGGACGCTCCCAGAGAACAAGCCGTCCTGTGCGCGCGCTGACGATAAAGATCGCAACGTAAGCCTCCCAGTAATCTTTACCGGTCGAGGGCGAGCGGCGAAGCGTCTGCGCGTCGCCCGTCAAAAAAAAGTCGCAATCAATCACCGCGCCAAGATTTCGCGCATCTTCGAGCGTCATGTTGAGCGAGCCCGCGTAGCCTGCCCCAAGCGCGGCGGCGCGGCCCTGATCGCGATCCATGATGGAGACTCGCTCATCCTTCGCAAGCGATGCGGCGACCATGTCGGCCGTCAGCCTTCCTGCATCCGTCTGCCCCAGATCGAGCACGGCCACGCGCGCCCTGCGAAAGACGGGCTGGCTCTGCTCCTGCGCCTTCGCGTTGAGCGAGAGCGCGCACGTCAAAGAGACGAGAACAAAGGCCCAAAGAAATCTGATACGAATAGACACGCGGATATTTTTTGTTTTTAAAAGGGACGGGAAAGTCGAGACGTGTGGCCTTTGCCTACGCGCGTCTCGAAAAATCTTCAGCCTCAATCTTATACTCTCAGGCACAGATTCTGACAACTTATCGAACTTAGCTTTTCTCGGATGCTTCTTTCGCGTTTCATGCGCGCCGCCAGAGTTTTTGTGACGGCACGCGAAGCGCCCGGTTGAACTTGCTGGACGCGTTCTCCCAGGCGATGACGGCCGTCAGCTCGACAATCGCATCATCCGTGAAAACGCCGCGCAGGCTCTCGAAAAACTCATCCGTGACTTCGCGACCTGTAATCGTCATCGCGTCCGCGTATCGGAGCGCGAGCCGTTCTTCCTCACTGTAGAGCGGGCTCGTACTATATTCTGCGAGGGCTTCTATCTTCTCGCGTGTGAGCCCAAGCTCGCTGCCCACGGCAGCGTTGATGTCCTGTCAAAATTCGCAGCCGTTGATGGAAGCGACGCGACGGTTAATGAGCGCCTGAAGACGCGCGTCGATCAAACCCGAGGCCTCGATTCCAGTCCACATGCCGCGCGCGCCGCGAAAGATCGTCGGACGACGCGCGTAAATCAGATGATTGAGCAGCGGCGCGCCCCAACGCTTTCTCTGCGCCTCTAAAATCTGCTTTGTATATTTGTCGATTTTGGTTTGATCTACGTCCTCAATGCGTGCCATGAGACTTAACCTCTGCGGCTTTGAGATAGGCTGGCGCTTGCGCTTCAGTGTGTGCCGTGCCGTATCTCACGTTGTCCGGATAATACTCTGCATAGAGTTGAACCTTGCCCGCCACCTCTTCGCCCGCCTGATCTGCCACGAGCGCGAGCGCCAGATCGATTCCGGCAGAGACGCCCGCCGCCGTCCAGATGTGTCCGTCGCGCACAAAACGTTTCTCGTCCACAGTGACACTGCTCAAAGCCCTCAAGCGATCCAGCGATCCCCAGTGCGTCGTCGCGCGCTTTCCATCGAGCAGCCCAGCGGCCTGCAAGATAAACGAGCCCGTACAAACCGAGAGCACCTCGCGGCATGATGCGGCCTGCCGCCGCACGAACTCTAATAACTCTTGATTGCTCACTTCCGCGCGCGTGCCCTGCCCGCCCGGTATCAGCAGGTAATCGAGCGGAGGGCAATCCGCAAAGCTATGGTCTGCGACCATCCTCAAGCCCTTGGCGCAAACAATCTCGCCGCCACTTTGGCTGACCGTCAAACAATGCTCAGGCCCACCGGCATACTTGCTCCACACGCCTATGATCTCCCATGGGCCAACCAGATCAAGCTCTTCTAGATTGGGGAAAAGTAGAAAGCCAAAATTCATAGATCGCTCTCCGTAAAATTTATGATAAAGCCTGTCGGCTCGCGCGCCTTAATCTACAATCCTCGCAACTGCGTGCGGCGGAGCGGCGCTGTGATAGATGGCGTAGACTTCGTCTTTGACTTTGGGCGGGAAGCAGATGCGGTGAAGCTGATAGCCGCGTTGAAGGCCGCGCACGGCATCACTTACTTCGCTGATCTCGCGTATCACGGGGCGCGCGTAGCCGTCTTCGACGTAGATGCGCGCCTTCGGCTCAGCCGCGCCTTCGGCCGTGTAGTAGTTGTAGTAGGGAACGTCGCCCGCGTGGTCTTCTATAAAATAGTATTCGGGAGCAAAGCCCGCGCTCTCAACCTTCTGGCGCGCGGCCGCGAGAAAGTCCGTGCGCTCTGCTTCGGGCATGTCCAGATCAATCGCTTTGAAGAGACGACGACCAATAAAGCGACGGCTCAGGTCTCGCAAAATCGAATCGTCTGCGCGCTGCCATTGCTTGACGTGAAAGATCACATCGGAATCATCCATTTCGAGATGTTCTTCGAGGGTGAGCGGCTGGCGGCGCAGCACCTTCTCGAAGGCAGTGCCGGGCGCGCACCAGACCTCTTCGCCCGATTCCAGAAGTGTCAGCGCGCGGCGCAAAGCTGAACGCAGGACGGCTTCGGCAGAGCGCAGCGTGCGATGAAAATAGACCTGGCGAAACATGTAGTAACGCGCTTGAAGATATTCTTCGACAGCGTGCAGTCCGCGCGCCGCAACGTAGATACGCTCGCCGCCCTCGTCTATCTGTAACGCGTTGATGATCCACTCAAGATCGTAGATGCCGTATTTCGCGCCCGTCATCAGAGAATCGCGCAGCAGATAGTCCATGCGATCAACGTCGAGTTGCGAGGAGACGAGCTGTGCGAGCGCCGCTGGTTGGAATCTTCCTTCGATGATACTGGCGACGCGCTCCGGCAACTCTTCGGAATAAGAGCGCAGGACGCGACCGATCTCCGTCTCTTCGCTGACGACGGCGCGCACCGTCCAGGCCTCATGATGAAAGCTCAAGACCTTCTCCATCACATGCGAGAAAGAGCCGTGGCCGACATCGTGCAGGAGCGCCGCTGCGCGCGCCGCCGCGCGATCTTCAACGGTGAGCGGAAAACTATCGCTGAGACGATCAAGCACTCTGGTCATCAGGTGCAGCACACCCAGCGAGTGCGTAAAGCGCGAATGCTCTGCGCCCTGATAAGTGTAGAGCGCAAGGCCCAGTTGCTTGATGCGGCGCAGGCGCTGAAACTCGCGCGCATCAATCAACCGCACCATCAATCTGCCTTCGTCAGTATCGGTGCGAAGGCGAATGATATTGTGAACCGGATCGCGATAGATGCGTTCAGACACGAGCGCGCTCACCAACCTTTATCTTTATAAGTGTATGGCCTGAAAATCATTCTACCACTCATAAGGGTTCGAGACAGAAGAAGAATAAAATAAGGAGCAGCAGATTGATTTGAAATTGAGCATCAAGGGATTGAGACTCACCACAGAGACACAGAGGACACGGAGGAAGCACGGAGGTTTGAATGATACTCGACTCTCTGTGCTCTCTGTGTCTCTGTGGTGAATAGAAACTCTCTTCAGGCTCAATTTCAAATTAACTCTTGTCCTCGTGCTAAAAAAATGGGGCGCTGAAAACCTTAAGTTTCAGCGCCCGCATGGAATGCACGACCGGCTCGCTTAGAAGTCGAGCCTCGTGCCAATCTGAAGGGTAAAGGGAATCCCGACGGGTGGGCCAAAGCCCGGCCCGTAGAGAGAAGCAGGTTGCAGGAAGTTGCCCGTCGAGGTCGCGTAGGTGTGGCCCAGCCGATCACCGAACGACAGGTTCTCCGTATTGAACAGATTGAAGAAATTCAAAAAGGCTTTGAGCTTGAAGCGCTCGCCCAGGTCGAAGTTCTTTTGCACTCTCAGGTCGAGGTTGAAGTAGCGACCGCTGCGACGCCCTATAACGTTGCCGGCAGAGTCCGTGATAAAGCCCTCGCGCTCGCTGTTGACCGAAATCTGCTGGCAGCCCAAAGGATTGAGCGCCGCGATGGCCGCAGAATCTCCACGCGCGTCGAAGACCGCCTGCGGGTCTGCGCCGACACAGAGACGATCAACGCCCTGCGGCGGCCCACCGCGACCATCACCGTCAAGGTCCAGACCCGCGTTAAGCGAGAAGGGACGCGCCGTGGCAAATTGCAGGATGGGCGCAAGCTGGAAGCCGTGCGGAAGATCAAAAACGCCGCTCGCGACGATGCGGTGGCGCTCGTCAATACGCGACGGCCCGTACATGTCCGGCCTGAACTGATCTTCGGGCGTGATGGCTGCGCCGTTTCCGCTGTAAGAGGCCGTCGGCAGACCGCCCCATGACTTGGCGCTCGAAAGAACGTAGCTCGCGGAGAAAAGCGTCCGGCGCGTGCGACGCCTGATCGTCGTCGTCCAACTGTCAAAGCGCGAGCGGTTCGACGCCGCGAACATGTTGATCTGTTCCAGTCGACCAGCGCCGAGGCCCGCCGCGACAAACGCCTGATCGAAATAGCGCGTGGCCGCCCCGCGCACGCAACGCGGCGAGGCCGGGTTCGAGCCCGGGAAAGCAGGATTACAGAGCGAGCCCAAACGCGGGTTGATGTTTAAGACTATCGGCTCGTGCGTGCCCTGCGTGTGGACGTAATCGCTGGAGAGCACGTAATGCGTGCCGAGCTGTGTTTCGACGCCGAGCGAGAACTTCTGCACGTAAGGGTCTTTCATGCTCGGATCGTTGATGCGTCCGAATGCTCCTGTTTCCAGGTCAGTGCCGGTCGTTCCGGCAGCAGGCGCTGGCAGCGGATCAATGCCGAAGCGAAACGTCGCAAGCTGTCCGACTCCGACATCGCTGTTCACCTGTGACAGCAGCGTCTGGTAGATAACGGGGTGCGTCTGTTGCAGCGAGAAGATCGTCAAGTTCTGAAAGACCTGATCGTAGAAAATCCCGTAGCCTCCGCGAATCACCGTCCGTCCGTCGCCGTTCACGTCAAAAGCGAAACCGATGCGCGGCTGAAACTCTGCGTAGCTCGGAGTAGTGCGCGAAAGGTCGTCCCCTGTGATGGCCCGTGCGCGCCCTTCGTTGAGCTGGCTGAGAATACGCATCGTGCGATTCTGCGTTTGATCGGTCAGGATATTGATGTTGGCATCCCAGCGCAGACCCAAGTTCAAGGTCAGGCGCGGAGTGACTCGCCAGTCGTCCTGTAGATAGAAAGCCAACTGATGAATGGGCGGCTGGGTGGTATCGCCGTCGCCGGCGCTGAAATCTATCTGCGCGACCGCGCCCGGCGTGGCGAATCCGTTCGGGTATCTCCCGTTCAGATTGTTTCTGATCGTCAGCGGGTCATCGAAGAACGTGATCTGATAACCGTTCGCGCCGAACAGGAAGAATCCGCCAAGGCTGGTGCGTATATAGTTGACGCCGAATTTCAGACCGTGATTGCCCGTCAGTAAAGAGAAGTCATCGCGGAACTGCCACTTGCGTTCCGTCGTCTGCTGCGGCACGTTCGTATTTGCGCCAGACTGCACCGAAGGGAAGAGCAGGTTCGGCGTGGCGGTCACAGCCAGAATATCGTTCTTGAAATCCTGGAACTGGAAAGAGAACTGGTTGAGCTTCGTCGGACTGATCGTGTACGAGTGATTGATGACGAAGCTGTGCAGCGTCGTGTTGTTCGTATTGCCGCCGAGGATGTCCGCTGGATAAGTCACGTCGAACTGATCGTTCGGCGAATCGTTTTTCTGAAACGCGTAGCGATAGAACATTGACTGCTTATCGCTGATGCGATTGTCAATCTTGATGCTGAGCAGTTGGTCGTTGTAAGGAGTCGGGATGATCTGAGTCGCCGTGACGCCGGGGATGGCAGCGATCTCGGACAACAGGTCTGGTTGAACCAGAAGGTTCTGCCGCTCGCGGAAACGCTCGTACGCTCCGAAGAAGAAGAGCTTGTCGCGGATGATGCGGCCGCCGAAGGAGCCGCCGAACTCCTGACGAGTGTAATCGGGCTTCTCGCTGTTGTCGCGTTTCTCAAAGAAGTCGCGCGCGCGCAGCGCCTGGTTGCGGAAGTTGTAGAAGGCCGAGCCGTGGTACTCGTTGCTGCCGGACTTGGTCACGACGTTGACCACGCCGCCCACTGAGCGACCGCTCTCCGCCGTCCAGCGATGCTGCAAGACCTGGAACTCCTGAATCCCCTCGTAGGCGAAATTCTGTAAGAGGCTGCCGACGACATTGTCTTTGTTATCGCCGCCGTCGACGTTGACATCGACCTGTCGGCCGTCGCCGCCGCTGAAGGCTATGTTGCCGACGCGCGTCTTGGTCGGATCGAAATTCCCCACGGGGCGCGCTTCCGGCGCGATGATCGAAAGATTGGCGAAGGTGCGATTGATGAGCGGAAGGTTCTGCACCTCGGTCGGCGTGATGCTTCGGCCTAGCTCGGAGGTGGTGGTCTCGACGAGCGCGGCGTCGGAGGTGATCTCGACGGTCTCCGATATTTCGCCGGGCTTGAGTTCGATCTTGACGTTCTGCGTCGCGCCGACATTGACCTCAAGCTCTTTGAGAACCGCTTTGCTAAAACTCTTGGCCTCGACGGAGATGTCGTAGCTTCCGGCGGGCAGGAGCGTGAGGGTGAACTCACCCGACTCATCCGTCACGGCCGTACGCGTCAGGCCACTGCCCTCGTTGCGCACGGTGACGGCGGCATTGGGCACGATGTTGCCGAGCGAATCTGTCACGCGGCCCGTGATTGAGCCCGTCGTCTGCTGCGCCAACGCCGTGGCCGCCAACAAAATACTTAAACCTAAGACTGCTGCGATGTGAGAAAAAGCTTGATAGTAGCGTGTCATCACTACCTCCTAAACTTTTGCATGAGTTGCGTTTGTAGAAGAGCTGTACCGGGATGTCGAAAAAAAACAGGCAACTGATATTCCATAGCCTGAGAGGTTCAATAAAGGTTGAATTGTTAACAAAAACCGACACGTCGGCGGATAGTGTGGACAAACGCGCGCGAGGAAATCCAAAAGACTAAACTATCATTCGTTTTTTTGGATGAGACGGGCGCGGCAAAGGCTTTAAGAAACAGGCTTAATCGCTTGATAAGACGCGTCTTCCGGAATCACGCGGGGAGGATTTCTGCGGCCCTGATCGGTTGAGCGAGCCAACCATTCAGGGCTCATGCGGGCACGAGTGGCAAAGAGCAGGGGCAGCAACTCTTGCCTTGAGTGGAGGCCATAGAGAGCGCACTTGGCCCATCTTCTCGGAAATGGGAAAAGCTTTACCGAATACGGAATTTTGGAGGGAAAAACCGAATTTTTGGATAGAGAATGCTGTTACTCTGGGCAAATGCGCAGATTTCGCTAAAGAATTTGCGATTTTTCGCATGGCATGCAAGTTGCGCTTTTGCGGCACGGTTCGCCATTTATCGAAAGGAGTAACGCATGTTACAGAGTGCTTTTAAACGATTTGCGCAGATAGCCTTGGTGGCCATCTTTGCATTGGCCTGTGTCGTGACGGCCAGCGCACAGCAGACCACGGGTGCTGTACGCGGTATCGTTACTGACCCGAACGGGGCGGTCGTCCCCGGCGCCAAAGTCACTATCTCCAGTGATAAGCTTAACTATAGGAGAGAAACTACGACCACCTCAGATGGTGAGTACGAGTTCCGCGACGTGCTTCCCGGCGATTATCAGATCGTCGTCGAAGCCGCCACTTTTAACCGCCTCAATTTGACGGATGTCCGCGTCGAACTCAACAAGACGACGGACGTGCCCGCACAACTACAGACCGGACAGATCACAGAAACCGTCAACGTCTCTGCCGGTGGTGCTGAACTTGTCGAGACCACGACGACGCAGCTCTCCAAGAGTTTTAATGAGCGTCAGGTCGTAGAGCTTGCTCAGACCAACGTCGGCGGCGCGTTCGGCGGCGGCGTCAACAATCTAGCCCTGATCGCTCCGAACGTTTCCAGCACGGGTGGTGTTGGTGTCGGCACGGGTGGATCGGTTGGTGGACAGCGTCCACGCAACAACAACTTCATGCTCGATGGCATCGACAACAACGACAAGTCGGTGACCGGCCCGCAGACCTACGTCTCGCCTGAGAACGTCGCTGAATTCTCTTTGATTCAGAATCAGTTCTCGGCGGAATATGCACGTGCCAACGGCGGACAGTTCATCACGATTACGAAGTCCGGAACGAATGACTATCACGGCTCGTTCTACGGCTTCTTCCGTAATCGTTATCTGAACGCTCTCGACACTTTGCAGAAGAACGCATTTGTGGTGCGCGAAGACCCGCCCCCGGCAGGATTTTCATTTATGCCCCGGTCGGACTTCTTCCGTGGCGGATTCAACACTGGCGGCCCGCTGCCCCTTCCGCACTTCGGTGATGGCCCAAGCTCTTTCTTCCGTGGCACGGATCGTCTCTTCTTCTATGCCGCGTACGAGAGATTGCAGCAAGGGCTGGCGGCGGCGGCGGGCAACCTGTCGACGCCGACGGCGGCAGGCTTTGCGATTCTCAACGCGCTGCCTTCCGGCGGAGCGACGGGCGTCTCGGCTGTGAACCGTGGCGTGCTCAACCTCTACACGCCGGTTGCGTCCGCCCAGACTGACACGATCAACGTGTGCTCGGTTCGCCCGCAGGCTGGCACTGGTAATTGCGTCGGCGGTGTGCTTCTCGCCGTACCCATTGGTGACGTGACATTCCCGGCACCGAACTTCCTGAAGCAGAACAACGTCGTGACCAACGTGGACTACAACCAGAGCACGAAGACGACGCATCGCTTCCGCTTCAACATGACCAATTTCGTCACCATTGACACGGCGGCCAACCTGCCCGTGTTCTTTGCGACGATTCCTGGCAAGCAGCGTCTGTTCTCGTACTCGAACTTCCACACCTTCACGTCGAACCTGTCGAACGAATTTCGTCTGGCGTTTCGTCGCTCTGAAGGTAACTTCCCCGTCGGCCCGCAGATTTATCCGGGCCTCGACGTGTTCCCGAACATCGGACTGGGCGACCTCGGTCTGGACATCGGCCCGGACCCGAATGCTCCGCAGAAGGGCATCGAGAACAACTACCAGTTAGTTGATAACGTGACCTATCTCTGGGGCAACCACTCGATCAAGTTCGGTGGCGACTTCCGCAAGATCATCTCGCCGCAGGGATTCACTCAGCGCGAGCGCGGTGACTACCAGTACAGTGAGTTGCAGTACTTCCTGTACGATCTGGTTCCTGACCTTCTGGGTGAGCGCTCGGTGGGTGTTTCGCCCTACTACGGCGACCAGAAGATTCTCTATACGTTCGTCCAGGATGACTGGCGCATTCGTCCGAATCTGACCTTGAATCTTGGTATCAACCACTCGTATCAGGAAGTGCCCAAGGGCGCTAACCTTCAGGCGCTGAACTCGATTGCTTCCGTACCGGGCTTGATCACCTTTGGCGAGCCCAAGGAACAGATGAAGAACTTCGGCCCGAGATTCGGTATCGCCTATTCGCCGAATTTCAGCGAAGGGTTGCTGGGACGTGTCTTTGGCAGCAACGGCAAGAGTTCGATTCGTGCAGGCTTCTCGATGGGTTACGACTACATCTTCGATAATCTGTACATCCTGGCTCCGCCGCCGCAGCAGACTGTCACGCTCGACGTGCCCGATCTGAATGCCTTTACGCCGGGCTTTATCGCAGGCGGTGCTCTTGGTGTTCCGGCGGGTGGCCCAGCTTTGACTGCCGCGCAAGCACGTGCCTTCACAGGCTCATTTATTCCCGATCAGGAAGTTCCGTACTCCCTGACCTGGACCTTGAGCATTCAGCGCCAGTTCATGCAGGACTGGTCTGTTGAAGTGCGTTACCTGGGAACGCGTGGTATTCACCTGCTGACTCAGAATCGCATCAACCGCATCGGTCGTGTCGCTCCGACGCTTGGCCGGTCGGGTCTGCCGACCTTCCTGACGGCTCCGACGCAGGCGCAAATTAATGCGATCCCACTCGATTTGGCCGATATTAATGCTCGGTCAAACTTAATTCCGGCGTTCGCAAACGCTGGATTCACGTCCAACGTCATCGGCTTCCTGTCGAACGGCAACTCGACCTATCACGGCGCTTCCGCCCAGGTCATCCGTCGCTTCGCCAACGGCTTCCAGATGACGGCGGCTTACACCTGGAGTCACTTGATCGACGACACCACGGCTGAAGTCTTCTCGACCGTGCTCAGCCCGCGTCGTGTGCAGGAGTTCCAGGACTTGACGATTGAGCGCGCTGATTCGGCTCTGGATCGTCGCCATCGCTTCGTGATTTCGAGCATCTACGAGTTGCCGTTCTTCCGCAACCATTCGAACAAGTTCGTGCGCACGGTGCTTGGCGGATTCCAGTTCTCGGGCACGTGGACTTTGGAGTCCGGCGAGAAGGCGACCGTGTTGAGCGGCGCTGACGCCAACGGCAACGGCGATGCGGCTCCTGACAGAGCGATCATCAACCCGAGCGGTGTGGTAGGCACGTTCAGCACGACGACGGCACTGCTGAGGACATGCACGACGTTCAATCCTAATGGCACGTGTGCTGAATCGGCTGCTTCAAGGACTATTGGCTACGTTGCTGATAATCCGAATGCTCAGTATATTCAGGCCCGTCCTGGTGCGGTCTCGAACTCGGCACGCAACACGTTGCAGATGCCCGGCATCAACAACGTGGACTTCTCCATCTTCAAGAACTTCCGCTTCGGGGAAGGCAGCAAGAAGATTCAGCTGCGCGCCGACTTCTTCAACGTGTTCAATCATCCGCAGTAC
>DATLMN010000231.1:0-3704 GCA_035537255.1 Pyrinomonadaceae bacterium
GCTCTCGTAAATCCGAGGAGGCTCTGAATGAAGCCGCTTGCAAGGATAAGATACGGCTCTTCGCGGGCGGATTGATGAGCGCACGCGCGGACATAGACTTCAACACTTATCTGTTGATTACGCTCAATCACGACAACACCATCACTTTCATCAACCCGCAGGTTTCCTTTAGCGTCAGCAAGCTCGAAAGCATCATCACTCTGCCCGGCCCCGGCGCTGACTGGACGCTGTCACGGAACAAAGAGTTTCTCTACGTCACACTGCCTGAGCAAGGGGCCATCGCTGTCGTCAACACCGTCACGAGAAAACTGGTTGCCACGATCCAGACCGGCGAAAAATCTGCGCCGAGGCATATTGAACTCCAACCCGACGGGCGCTTTGTCTGGATAGGGCTCGACGGCTCGTCGAAGGTCGCCGTACTGGATACTTCAAACAACAAGCTGGTCGCGACGATCAAAGCCGGAGAGGGCTTTCATGGCATCGCTTTCACGGACGACAGCCGCCTGGCCTACGTGACCAACAGCGCGGCCGATACGGTTTCCGTCATCGACATGAAGAAGCTCGCGCACATCACCGACATCAAAGTCGGGAAAACGCCCGTCCCTATCGCCTACAGCAGCGCGAGCAAACGAGTCTACGTCGCCACGCTGAACGGAGCGACGATAGATGTGATTGACCCGTTGAAACAGCAAGTCGTCAAAAACATCCCGACCAGGCGCGGAACGGCAGCTCTGCGCTTCGAGCCGAAGGGGCGCTTCGCGTTCGCCGTCAATCAGTTTGAGAGCAAAGCCTTCATTCTGGATTCCGCGACAGACGAACTCTTGGCCGAGGCCGAAGTCGTCAAAGAGCCCGATCAGGTGGTCTTCACTTCGCGTTACGCGTACGTGCGCGGCACGCAATCGGAGAAGATTTCGCTCATAGAGTTGGGCCAACTCGGCAGCGGAAAAATCTCGCCCGTCGATGTCACGGCGGGCCGCCAGTCTCCGAGCAGCTCGCCGCAGGATATAAGCGTCTCGGATATGATCGCGCCGACGCCCGAAGGCAACGCCGTCATGGTCGCCAACGCTCCGGACCAGATGCTCTATTACTACGTCGAAGGAATGATGGCCCCTATGGGAACCTTCACCAACTACAAGCGGCGACCGCGCGCACTGCTCGTGCTTAATCGCAGTCTTACTGAAAACGCGCCGGGCGTCTATTCGACGCCGATCAAGCTCACCGCTGCCGGTCGCTACGACGTGCCAGTCATCGTCGACCAGCCGCGTCTCGTCAACTGTTTTCAGCTCGAAGTCGCGCCATCACCCGAAGGCGAAGAGACGCGCGCTGGCAAGAGCATCACCGTCGAACATTTATTCAAGGACAAACGATTCAAGCCGCAGGAAGAAAACTCGCTGCGGTTCAGGATCACAGACCCTGCGACGAAAGAGCCCGTCGGCGGCCTGACGGACGTGCAGGTGCTGGTCTTCGAGCCGCCAGGTATCTGGCAACAACGTCAATGGGCCAAAGAGGTCGAGAAGGGCGTTTACGAAGTCATGCAAACGTTCCCGCGCGAGGGCCAGTACAAAGTCATGGTGCGGGTCTCTTCGCGCGGCACGAGCTACGCAGACCTGCCGTTTACGACCATCGCGGTCACAGCCGGCAAATAATAGGAAGATAAAAGATCGTCATCATTAGAAAGAGGTAAAGGAATGATTCGCAAGCTCATCGTCGCGCTCACGCTTTTTATCCTGATTATTTTCGCGCCCATGTTCCGTGGCTTTGGCGACGCAGCCCTCGCGCAGGCCGCGCAGCAAGGTGGAGCGCAAGAGGTCGTCTACGCTTGTCCTATGCATCCGGAAGTCACCTCAAAGAGTGCCGGGCGATGTCCGAAGTGCGGGATGGATTTAAAAGTCAGGAGTGCGGAGGATTGGACGAACATGGCCGGAGCGGGCGGGTCAGCATCGAACGCCGCCGCGAATAATGCGAATGATGCGAACAGCGGCAAGGCAATCTCGTCGCCGCGCATTCCAGACACGACCGTCTACGATCAGAACGGTAGAAAGCTGAAATTCTATACAGACCTGGTCAAAGGTAAGACGGTCGCCATCAACTTTATCTTTACGACGTGTACGGGCGTGTGCCCGCCTTTGAGCGCCACCTTCCGGCGCGTGCAGCAGGGACTCGCCGAGCGCATGGGCCGGGACATGGAGTTGATCTCGATCAGCGTTGATCCGGCGACCGATGTGCCCGAAAGACTCAAAACCTTTTCGGAGAAATTCAAAGCCGGGCCGGGTTGGACATTCGTGACGGGCAGCAAGCCTGAGATTGATCGTTTGCTAGAGGCGCTCGGAGGCTATGTCTCCAACAAAAACGATCACACGCCGTTGCTTCTGATAGGCAACGACGCGGCGGGTTTTTGGACGCGCACTTACGGTCTCGCTCCGCCTTCTCAGATCATCAACCTCATCAACGAAGCGGCAAACAAACCTCGCACGCCTTCGGCTGAAAACAGCCGGGAACAGCCTGCGACACAGTCGCCCGCGAGCAAGCTGGCGACTGACGAAGCGGCTGCCAAATACTTCTCGAACACAATCCTGTTGACGCAGGACAACAGGCCCGTTCGTTTCTACGACGATCTGCTCAAAGGCAAAGTCGTCCTGATCAACTTCGTGTTTACGACCTGCAAGGGTGTGTGCTCGCCGATGACTGCCAATCTAGCGAAAGTTCAGAAACAGTTGGGCGAGCGCGTGGGCCGTGATGTCTTGATGCTTTCGATCAGCGTCGATCCAGAGACCGATACGCCCGCCGTGCTCAAAAGATATGCCGATACTTTCAAGGCGCAGCCCGGTTGGTATTTTCTCACGGGCGAGAAGAAGAATGTTGACTGGGTGCTCTACAAGCTGGGCGGCTACGTCGAAGATAAGCAGCAGCACAACAGCACGCTGATCATCGGCAACGTCGCCACCGGCGAGTGGATGAAAGTTCTGGCGATGTCTAACCCGCAGGAGATTGCCAGCGCCGTCACCAAACTGCTCGCTGCAAACTAACGGCTCATAAATAAGAGCGCAGAAATATTCCCGAATCAGCCTGCCCGTAATGCGAACGAAGCCTTTTATCTATCAGGTCAAACTCTTTCTTGCCACGGCCACGCTTCTGGCCGCGACGCTTTTGCTCGTGGGCCCAACCTCCGCAACGCAGGAAAGAAGCGGCCTCACATTACAGGAGAAACGCGGGAAACAGATTTACCTGACGGGAGAGGACAAAGAGCGCGGCGAGATTACGACCCTGCTCGGCAGCGAGGAGCTGGAAGTACCCAGCAGTTCTTTCGCATGCGTAAGCTGTCACGGCCCGCGCGGCGAGGGAACCAGAGAGGGCGGAATCCAACCACCCCCGCTTAACTGGGAAACGCTCACGCGTCCTCTCACCTCCGCGCTCACAAGACGCGAGCGTGGGCCATACGACGATGCGACTCTGGCGCGGGCCATCAGCGGCGGCGTTGACCCGAACGGCGCACGGCTGCATCCTGCGATGCCGCGCTACAAGATGACCGGCGCGCAGATGGCCGATCTGGTGGCTTATCTCAAGAAGCTTGGGAAGGCAGCAGATGCAGAACCGGGAATTACAGACGAGAAGATCAAGGTCGGCGCGGCGCTGCCTTTGACTGGCCCGTTGGCGCAGGTCGGAGAGGATATAAAAGCGACGCTCAACGCGAGTTTTGCCGAGAT
>DATLMN010000232.1:0-3893 GCA_035537255.1 Pyrinomonadaceae bacterium
GTGCCCGTCGAAAACGTGCTCGGGCGTATAGGCGAAGGGCACAGGGTCGCCTTTAACATACTGAACCTTGGCCGCCTGAAACTCGGGACGCGCAACATAGGGACTGCGAAGCAGGCACTGACGCGCGCTGCTCGTTACAGCGTCGAGCGACAGCAGTTCGGTCAATCCATCTCAGAGTTCGGGATGATCAAGCAAAAGCTGGGCGAGATGGCAGTGCGCTGCTTTGTCGGCGATGCAATGGTCTATCGCACGCTCGGCGACGTGGATCGCGCGCTCGCACGAGTCGCGGCTGATGACACTTTGCAGGTTCTGAAAACCATAGAGAGCTTCGCCGTCGAATGCTCTATCAATAAAGTCTGGACGAGCGAGGCGCTGGCCTTCGTCGTGGACGAGGCGTTGCAGGTTTACGGCGGCTACGGCTATTCAAAGGAGTTCCCGGCGGAACGCGCCTATCGCGACGCGCGCATCACGCGCATCTACGAGGGCACGAACGAAATCAATCGTCTGATTATCCCGACACGCCTTCTGAAAAACGGCGCGACGGCGCACCTCTTCACAACGGAGAGCGCCGAGCGCGCCCTCGATGACACAGATAATTCTTCTAAGACAGAAGATTCTTCAGAGCCGCTTGAACCCTTCTTATCGGCTGAGCGTCAACTGCTCGCGCGCGCCAGGCGACTCCTGATCTTCACGCTGGGTCGCGCCGTGGCGGCGTACGGCGACACGCTCGCGCGCGAGCAGGAGGTGCTTGGTCACGTCGCAGACATTGCTGCGGAAGTCTATGCGCTCGAAAGCGCGCTGCTGCGCACGGAGAAACTGATCGCCTCGCGCGGCGAAGCGAGCGGCGCAATCCCTGCGGACATCACGCGCGTCTACGCAAGTGATGCGGCGGATCGCATGGCACACTCCGCGAAGCAGATCGTCGTTGCGCTGGTAAACGAAAGCGAAGCCGCACAGCTTCTGGACAAAGTGCAACGTCTCATACGACATGTGCCCTTCAACACTGTCGCGGCGCGGCGTCGAATCGCAGATTCCGTCATCAAGGCGGGCCGCTACCATTTGTGAATGAGCGCGTTTAAGTCATCATCCGAAAGAGCGAGGGCGGGCAATCACAGTTGAGCAGCATCTATCTAGTGCGTCACGGACAGGCGGGCACACGCAACGCTTACGATTCGCTATCAGAGCTTGGACGAAAACAGTCGCGACTTCTCGGCGAGTACTTTGTTTCGCAGGGAATCGAATTCGTGTCGGCGTATGCGGGCGCGCTGCTTCGCCAGCAACAGACTGCCGCCGAGGTCAGCGCGGCTTACAGTGACGCGGGTATTTCCTTTCCCGAGGTCGTCGTCGAGGCCGGATGGAACGAGTTCGACTTTCATCAAATCTATCGCGAGCTTGCGCCTCTGCTCTGCGAAGAAGATGCGGAATTTCGTCGCGAGTACGAAGTGATGCGTGCCGAGATAGAGGCCAGCGCCGGTGCTCATGACGCTGAAGTCCACAGGCGTTGGGGGCCTTCCGACACCAAAGTCGTAGAAGCATGGGCCTGCGGTCGTTATCCGCACGGGGGCGAGACGTGGGAGCAATTTCGCGAGCGTGTCGCGGCGTGCCGGTTAAAGCTGCACGAGGCTGAAAGAGATGCGAACATAGTGGTCTTTACGTCGGCCACACCGGCGGCGATTCTGACGGGCTTATCGCTGGGGATTCTGGACGACCACGTACGGCGGCTCGCAGGTGTACTGCGCAACACGTCATTCACAGTGCTGCGCATCGGTCGCGAACAGGATTGGCGATTACTCTCCTTTAACGAAGTGCCGCACCTTAATCGACTGGAACTGCGCACACGTCGCTGATGTATGTTTGCCTATTCGTGGAACGATTGCGGCGAGAGCATCCCTTTACAGACTTTCTATCACCAACGCTTTCATGTTCGAGCTTTATTAGCGAGCGCTTTTTCTATAAAGCTGACGGTCAGTTGCAGGGCCTCGCGTGCTTCGGGCAATAGCTCTATGAAGATCGGCCAGACGTGCGGCAGTTTCCGGCGCACCTGTAGATCGACCTCCACGCCGTCCCTTTCCGCATTCTCGGCGAGTCGCAACGAATCGTCCAGCAGCGTCTCGCTTGAGCTGACAAAAATTTGTAGCGGCGGCAGTCCCTTGAGGTCTGCGTAGAGCGGCGAGGCCAGTGGGTTCTTTGCGTCCTCTGAACCCAGATAGACCGGCGCGACGCGGCGCAAGGTGTCGCCGTAGAACATCACGCAGCGGCGGTTGTTCTTGTCTAGCGAACGACCGGTGGTCGCCAGGTCTGTGAAGGGCGAATAGCAGACTCCCGCCACGGGGAGCGCCATTTTTTCTTCGCGCGCGGCCAGCATCGTCGCCAGCAGCAGCCCGCCGCCCGCCGAATCGCCGACAAACGCGATCCGGTTCGCGCTTCCCTCCTGCTCAAGCACGTACCTGTATGCGGCGAGCCCGTCGTCGACCGCGCACGGAAAGCGATGTTCCGGCGCAAGACGATATTCGACCACAAACACTCTGGCGTTTAAGGCACGCGCCAGCGCAAACGTCATGCGCCTGTATGTCGCAACAGAGCCGCCGATATAACCGCCGCCATGGAAATAAACTATAGCCTTGTTGGTCTTCGTGTTCGCGGGCTCGATCCATTCGCCGCGCACACAGTCTTGCTCGACTTCTTTTATTAAGATGTCCGGCGGCGTGTGTCTGGGAATCCGGCGGGGGTCTGTCATCAGTTGACGAGCAACGCGTACGAATTCGTCCTCGTCCTTCGCGGGTCGTCGTTTGAACTGCCAACGCAGCATAAGAGAAAGGATGTGGCTTTGTAGACTCAACATGCTTGAGAGCGAGATAAAAAGGATGAACTATGGATGAGCTATTAAGGGCGCGCTGTTAAAGGCTCTTTTGTCTTGAGCGGCTTTTGTCTTCTCTTCAGGACTTTTCTCGAAGCTTGTCCAGTTCGCCGCCCGACAGACGATTCATGACAGCCATATAATTGACGGGCGCGGCGCGATGCACAACGTCTATGATGCGCGCGTCCGTGCCTATGAGGATGCGTTTCGATCGGCGTTTGATACCGCGCAGAATTGTCCGCGCGGCCTCGTCAGCCGTCGTGCGCGAAACCTTCGTGTGATACTCGACCAGCTTTTCTTTCGTGGAGGCGTCCGCCTGCGCGCCGACTTTGCCTTCGCGCGCGATGTTCGTCGCCACGCCGCCCGGATGAACGCAGGAGACTGTGATGTTCGTCTCCTTCAACTCGTGGCGCAGCGCTTCTGTAAAACCGCGCACGGCGAATTTGCTGGCGCTGTAGGCGGCATTGCCCGGCGGCGCGATAAATCCGAAGACGCTCGAAACGTTGACGATGTGCGCGGCTGCCTGCTCTTGCAGGACAGGCAGAAAAAGTTTTACGCCGTAAACCGTTCCCCAGAAGTTGATATTCATCAACCACTGCATATCTTCGATGGAGACTTCCTCGACCGTGCCGAAGAGCGAGACTCCTGCGTTGTTGACGAGATGCGTAACGCGCCCGTGTTCTGCGATAACAGCCGCGACGAACTCCTGCATCTGGCCCAAGTCGTCGACGCTGAGGACATGCTTTGAGATTCGCACGTTGGCGCTTTCAATCATTCGCGCCGTTTCATTCAGGCCATCGGCGTTCACATCCGCGATAGCAATGCCAGCGATCCCTTCAGCGGCCAGTTGCAAGGCAAGCGCGCGCCCGATCCCCGAAGCCGCGCCCGTCACGACAGCGACGCTTTCATTCGTTAAACTCATATTGACAGATTAGGTAAACTCCCTAATATCTCTTGTCAAGTCTTTATGAGCATTGAGCAGAACTTAACAGAAGCCGGGACGAGCATGCCAAGCGTGCAAGCGCACGCGCGGATC
>DATLMN010000233.1:0-4858 GCA_035537255.1 Pyrinomonadaceae bacterium
AAGCCTCCTGCACTTTCTGGCCGTTGACGTAAGTGCCGTTGGTCGAGCCCAGATCGCGCAGAAAGCAGCGCGGCGGAGCGATCTCAAGAATGCAGTGGTTGCGTGAAAAGAAACGGTCGTCGGGCAGACAGAGGTGTGCCGTCTCGCTGCGACCGATCAGAAAGGTATCGTGTTGATCGAAAGTGAAAGTGCGTCCCGCATGCGGCCCCGACAGCACTCGTAAATTAATTCGCATCTTTAATTCTTAAAACTCTTGCAACGCCTTCTTGTACGCGCGGACAATCCTACTTGTAAATCTCCAGATCGTCGAAGGCCACGGGGTTTTCGTTGCTCGTAAAGAATCCGACACGGCCGTCGCCGTACCCTGCCGAATCTGTAATGCTCGTCACGTACTGGCCGTTGACATAAAAAGAGAGCTGGTCGCCTTTGACGCGCACCTCCAACTGGTTCGTATTAGTCCCGGTACGGATGATAGACGATCTGGTCCATTTGACGAGCGCCTTGTTCTGATCGCCCGTCAGGTTAAAGACCGCATAGGACGGATCGTTTCCTGTATAGATCAGAAAGCCATAGCCGACGGCCTCGCCCGATTGCACACTGCCATGCACGACCAGCCCATAGCCATAACTTGAGGCCGTGCCGTCAACACTGCGCGCCGTCACGCGCATCGTCCTCTCCTTAGTATAATACTCGTTCTGATCCGGCCCGAGGACGACGATGTAATTCCCCGTACTCGCATGCATGTGAAATTCGCCGTCTTCGTACTTGTTCTCGTTATTATCCGAGGGCCACTTCTCCGAAGAGAAATCGTCGCGCACGACGAGCGTCGAGCCCGTGCCAGGCGCTGTGCTCGTCCGAGTATTTGAGCCGGATGGTCTGCCCGTATTGGTGGTCGTCGTCCTGTTAGAGTTTGAGTTCGCGCCAATGGCGGCGAGAATCGCAATCAGTACGACGAAGCCAATGCCGAGCACTAAGAGCACAGCCGCGCCGCCGAGTATCCAGGGCAAAGCGCTCTTTTTACGCGCCGCCTGCGGATAGGGAGCAGCGGTTGGCCCGGGCGACCATGTTGGCGTCTGCGGCGGCGGAAACGACTGACTGGGTGGCGGCGGCGGATAAGATTGCGGTTGTGGGCTGGTCTCGCGCGGCGTCGGATAAGCCAGCGTCGCATTCGGATCAAAAGATGAGGGCGCGTCACCACCGACGCTTAAGAGCGGAGCGCCGTCGTCCAGACAAAAGCTCAGCGCATCATCCGTATAAGTGCGACTGCAAGTCGGGCATCGTTTCATCTTTATCTTCTCTTAATCTCTTTAAACTTCGGACAGCAAGACTTTCAGGCGGCGGGCTCTCTTGCGCTTCACTTTGCGGGCCGCCTGATTTCAACTGGGCCGGGAATACCGCTGGGCTTTACCCGAAGGCATTATACGGGATGTGTTGTTGGACTCAAGTCTGGATCACGCTGCCGCAGCGTCCGCAGAAACGCGTGCCCGTCGGATAACTGGTGTGACACGTCAGGCAGAGAGCGCCTGTAGAGCGCGCCGTGGGTGGCTTGATCGTCGGCGGCTTGATCGAAGCCATGCCGCCCAGAGCCTGCGTTGCGCCCTGGATAGTAATACCGCAACGACCGCAGAATCGCGTGCCCGCCGGATAGGTGACGCCGCAACGCTGGCATCGCACGCCGCTCGCTGGATGAGCGCCGGAGCCGCCCAGACCACCGCTGCCGCCAGCGCCCTGTTGTCCTTCGACGGAGTGGAAGACAGTGCCGCCGCAGCGACCGCAGAAACGGACTCCGGCAGCGAAGCGCGCGGAACATTGAGCGCATACGACGACGCCCGGAACGCTGCCCGTGTGGCTGGCTTCGCCCAGGCTTCCACCACGCGAAGGCGAGATCGGGTGACTCGGCGTGCCAAGTGCTCGCAGGTTCGCCTGAATAATCTGCTCGCTCGAATCCGGGCGAATCTCTATCACGCGCTCGTCGTCCGTGCTGCCCGTTTGTGAGACGCGAAGGACATGGCGACCCGGCGCGATTGACGAAAGAATCAGTCTGCCTGAGCGCCCGACGCTGCCGTGCCGCTCGTCGTCGACATAGACTTCCGCTCCCGTAGGGGCGAGGACGACGACGCGCGAATCGCCGCTATCATCATCTTCGGATTCCTGACCAGCGGCCCTTTCAAACTCTTCCAGCCAGTCGGCGACGGACTCCGGCCTTGCCGCAGGGTCTTTTTCGAGCGCGTGCATCACGACGCGCTGCACCTCGGCAGAGATGTCAGAGCGCAGATTGCTAAGGGGCGCAGGCGCGTCCATCAGCTTCTGCGTGATAAGTTGCGTGAGATCGCCAGTGAACGGCGGACGCCCGCCGAGCATGTGATAGGCGATAGTGCCAAGCGCGTAGACATCCGCGCGCGCGTCTAGCTTGAAGCCCGGCTGCATCTGTTCGGGAGCCATGTATTCGGGCGTGCCGATGATGCCGCGCGAAGCAGGGCCGCTGGCAGAGATGGCCTCGGCGGCAGCTTCCGAGACGATCTTCGCCAGACCGAAGTCTCCGACCTTGACGATGCCGTCGCCGGAGGCCGACATGCTCCCGCTCTTTTTGCGCTTCTGCATGATAAAGATGTTGGCGGGCTTTAAGTCGCGGTGCAGTATGCCCTCGTCGTGCGCGGCCTCTACACCGGCGGCGACCTGTCGCAGGAGCGCGAGCGTGCGCTGGACGCTCAAAGTCCCCTCGCGCCTGAGCAGATGATGCAGGGTTTCGCCCTGCACGTATTCCATGACGAGAAAGAAGACGCCCTCTGCGGTCTTGCCAAAATCGGTCACGTCGACGACGTTGGGATGGCGTATGGATGCGGCCGTGCGCGCCTCGCGCTCGAAACGCGCGATGGCTTCGCCCTCCTGCATATCTTCGTCTGAGAGGATGTCCGGACGGACGGTCTTAAGCGCGACGCGGCGCGTCACAAGGTTCTCGTCGCGCGCCAGATAGACCTGGCCCATCGCGCCGCGCCCGAGCCGTTTTTCCAGACGGTAACGGCCGGAGAGAAGCGGAGAGCCCGGCAGCGTATGCTTGGTGTTGTTGCCCTCTTCGGGACAGACCAGCACCTCGTCATCATAACAACGTTCGCAACGTGGGCATTCGCGCATTACTCTTAAGGGGGCCTCCCGCTCTCAGGACGCGGCAAAGAATTTGTTCTGAGAAAAGAATAAGGCGTCGTACATGCGCGCGTCAATTAGACACGCTCCCTGTACGACGCCCTTGAATATAGAACGGGTAAGTGTTTTAGCCTGCTGCCGAAGCCTTGAGCTGTTCTTTCTTGGAGGCTTCCATGCGTGTGCCCAGCTCTTCGATCTGTTCAGGGCTTAGCACCTCTCGCGCGCTGGGGAACATCTCGTCCTCTTCCTCTTCGACGTGATGCTCGACGTTCTCTTTGAGCACCTTGAGCTTTGCGCCCCAGGTCTCGTCGTCCTTGGACAGCTCGTCCAGCTCTGCGAGCAGTTGCTTGACGACGTTGTGCTCTTCGTAGGCTTCGAGCGTAATGTCCTTGGTCTCTTTGGCCTCTTTGATGGCCGGGTAAAAGATCGTTTCCTCTATGCGCGCGTGAATATCAAGCTCCTGTTTGAGTTGCGCGAACAATTCCTCGCGAGTCTTGACACCGCGCTCGGTCGTCGGCTCCAGCTTTTCAAAGATGCCGGAGACCTTCTTGTGATCCTGTTTGAGTAGTTCAAAAGCGTTCATATTGCGTCCATCCTCCCTTAATCTGTTCGACCCCGAATAACAGTAATGCACGTTATTGATACGCGCAGTGGCACTTCACAGACTCTTTGGCAATTGGGATGCCAGCAGGGAAGGGATGAGGGCGGAACGAAGGGATGAGGGATGAATAAGAAAGCATTCAGCTTGAATCAGCTTTCCTTTCATCCCTCATCCCTCCGCCCTCATCCCTGTAGTTCTGCGCAGCAGTGTGAGCAGCGTATGGCTTTGAGCGGGATGGTGGAGAGACAGAGGGGACAGTCTTTGGTGGTTGGCCCGGCGTCCGTGGCCTGTTTGCTCTTGAGGCGGTTGACGGAGCGGATGATAAAGAAGAGCACAAAGGCGATAATCAGAAAAGTAATTATGTCGTTGAGAAGCGCGCCGTAAGCGAGCACGGGAGCGCCCGCCGCCTTGGCCTCGGCGAGCGATTTATAGTTGCCGTTCGAGAGGTCGTAGAACCTGTCCGTGAAATTCACATCGCTCGTCAGGAGTCCGATAGGCGGCATGATGATGCCGTCCACCATGGTCGTCACGACCTTGCCGAAGGCCGCGCCGATCACCACCGCGACGGCCAGTTCGATCACATTCCCGCGCGCGATAAATTCTCTGAACTCTCTGAACATTATCGTTCTTCCTCCAGGGTAACAATTGTTATTGGGCTAAACATCAAGCGGCCAAATCGCCGAGCGCGACCTCCTACGCCTCGAAGCGAGGATGTCTTACGCTCGTGTTTGACCGCCCGCGCCATTACTTAAATGGCGATCTCTGTTTAAGTGCAGGCTCGCACTGAAGACCTCAGGGAGTGGCCGGAGGCGTGCCGAAGGAGTAGTTAAATCCACCGCCGAGGGCACTGAGGATCATTCCCAAAATCCATAAGCCTGTCCAGATCAACATGATATTTCTAATGTTGAGTCTGCCTGAGTTCATCCAACCCCAGATAAATGTCCAGAGCCCGCAAATCAGGCCGATGATGCCCTGAACCACGCCCCCATCCTGGAATTGTTTGATGAGCACGATGATGTAGCAGATGATACCGCCTAAGATCAGTACACTACCTAGTATTCCTAGCATATCTTTTGAGCCTCCGTGTGGTTGATGGTTAAAGATCGAACGATGAGT
>DATLMN010000234.1:0-11416 GCA_035537255.1 Pyrinomonadaceae bacterium
CCATCACCGGCGCGCTGCTGATGGTCGGCCTGCGGATTCAATTCGGCGAGGGACGCTTCGTATCTGACGGCGCATTGATGATGCTGGCGCTGGCCTGTTACCTGACCGCCGCCGTCTTTCACCTGATGAATCTCTATGCGCCGTCGGAGATGGCCCAGCGCGTCGGGCTCTGGACGGCGACCTTCGGCGTCTTCTTTAATCTCTCGAGCTGGGGCGTGCGCTGGATCGCCGCGCATGACCGCGAGCTGGCGATACTATCGCGCAACGGCTACGGGCCGGAGCAGATGCCCTGGTTCTTCCGCTATATTCCGTTCGCCAATCTTTATGATCTAAGCCTGGCATTTGCGTTTGGCGCAGGGATTACGACGCTGCTGATTGCGCATCGTAAGAGCTTTCGTTCGCTGGGCGCTGTGACGCTCCCGCTGGCCGCTTTGATTCTGCTGCTGGCGCGTTTTATCGGCAACGAGTTTATCGATCTGCCGCCGGTGTTGGATTCCTACTGGCGACCGATTCACGTCGGCGTCGCTTCGCTCTCCTATGGTGTAGCGCTCGTCTGCTTTGCCGTGGCAATCCTCTATCTCTTAAAGGACGGTGTGAAGACCGAAGCGATGGCGATCTGGTCAAGCATCTTCTGCATCGCAGTGTTTGCCACCATCAGCAAGTTTTCCGTCTTTACCAGTTTCACCTACAGCGCTTCGACCTTCCTGACGATGCCGTCCGGCGCGCGCCGTCCCATACCTCTGCGCGTGGACATTCCCTGGGTTGGGCCAATGCTCGTGCTCGCAGGACTGCTGCTGGCCGCGACGATCATCGCGTTCGGCATCTACCTATCGAAGAATGACGCGAAGGCTAAGCTGTGGGGACACAGACTACTCAAGCTCTCGCTGGTGGTGCAGGCCGCAGGCATCGCGTTTCTCGTCTCGCAGATTAAGACGCTCACAGACATTGGCCCACGTATTCAACAAAAGATGGCCGCCGACCCGTTCGCCCTTGAGCGACTCGGTCAATGGATGGCCGAACAGGAGGGCTTAAAGCCGGAACAGATCGCGCAGATTCCCGTCGAGCGTTTGGAGCAGGTCGCATCGCAGTTCGTTCAGCAGAACGGCACTAAGCTTTTCCTCAGCACCAATGCCAATCCGGTCGAGCTATCGGCACTGATTACGGCTTTCGCCGCGACGCTGTTTGTTATCATCTTCAGCTTCCGCACAGAGCGTTTGCGCGCGGCGCTCCCGTCCAAAGAGAAGCTGGACAGCCTGATGTACAAGACCGCGAGCGTCGCCTTCGCGATGCTTGCGATGCTCCTGATCACGGGCGCTGTGTGGGCCAACGAGTCCTGGGGACGATACTGGGGATGGGACTCTAAGGAGACGGGAGCGCTGGTCGCCTGGCTGACCTACGCGGCGTTCCTGCACACGCGTATCTCGCGCGGCTGGACTGGCCGAAGCTCCGCTTATTTTGCGCTGATCGGTTTTCTCCTTGTGATCTTCACCTACCTGGGCGTCAGTTACCTGCTGCCGGGCCTGCATTCGTACGCTTAAAGGCAGTGACAAGTGACGTGTGGCGAGTGACAAGTTAAAAGCTTAGTCCATGCTTGTCACTCGTCACTTGTCCCTTACTATTGTTTTCTTATGAATAAAGATAACGTTCTGTATTGCATTATAGGTCTCCTGCTGGGCGCGATTATCGGATTTATGTTCGCCAATTCCGTAAACCAGCAGGGCGCTCAGCCGCGTCCCGCAACGACGGCGGCGGGCGGCGCAGCCCCTGGTAATCTTCCGCCGGATCATCCGGTCGTTCCTTCAAATGCGGTCGCCGATCAAGCCGGGATGCAGGAGCAGGTCACTGCGCAGATTCAACAGGCGCGCAACGAGCCTGACAATTTCGATGCGCAGACCAAAGCGGCCGATCTCTTTTATCAAATTCATCGCTTCGATCAGGCGATTGAATTTCTACTCCGCGCCAATCAGCTTCGCCCGGACGACTACTCGACAATCGTCAAGCTCGGCAACGCGAATTTCGAGAACGCCAGTTACGAGACCGCCGAGAAATGGTACACGGCGGCGCTGCTCAGGAATCCCGACGACATCAATGTCCGCACAGACCTTGGCCTGACCTTTTACCTGCGCAACCCGCCCGATCATGAACGCGCCATCAAGGAATATAGAGAATCGCTGCGGCGTGACCCGCGTCACGAGCAGACTTTGCAAAATATGGTCGTCGCCCTGACGCGCGCCGGTCAGGTCAAAGAGGCCGAAGAGATGCTGGCTAAATTGCAGGAGGTCAACCCGGCCAACGAGGCTCTCGGAAAGCTTCGCACGGATTTGGAGAATCTGAAATCGCAGCCCGCCGCACAGGCGACGCCACAATCAAGAGGTCAAGCTCAGGGCGCGAAAAGAAGAGGCCGCAGGTAAGCCTTCGCTCCCGTTTTATCCGCCCTTGATAAAGGCCGGATAGAGCGTCATCCCGCCGTCGACGTAAACGGTCGCGCCCGTCATATAGCTGGCCTCGTCAGAGCAGAGAAAAGCGACGACCGAAGCAATCTCTTCCACCTGTCCGACACGCCCGGTCGGAATCTTTTCTAAAAGATCGCGCTTCATTTCGGGATCGCTCCACACATCTTTGTTGATCGGCGTCTCTATCGCGCCGGGTGCGACAGAGTTGACGCGGACACCCGCAGTCGCCAGCTCAAGCGCGATTGTTTTGGTGAGCATCGCGAGCCCAGCCTTCGCCGCGCAGTAATGTGCGTACCCGCCCCAGGGAATAATCTGATGAACGCTCGTGATCTGAACGATTGAGCCGCCCTGCCCTGCTTTTGTCATCATGCGCGCCGCGCGTTGCGCGCACAGAAACGGCCCTGTCAGATCAACATCCAGCACCCTTCGCCAATCGTCCAGCGGCATCTCAAGAAAAGGATGATGCATCTCCACTGCGGCATTGTTGACCAGAATATCAAGACCGCCAAGCTCTTCCGAGACCCGACCGAACATCTCATCGACCTGACCCTCGTCCGCGACATCGGCCTTGATCGCAAAGCCGTTTACTCCCGCGTCTTTGATCTGCCGGACGACCTCTTCTGCGGCCTCTCTGTCCTCAAGATAGTTGACGACTACGCTTGCGCCTTCACGTGCCAACCGCAGCGCAATCCCCTGACCAATCCCGCTATTAGCGCCCGTCACCAGCGCGCGACGACCCAAGAGCCTGTGGCTCACAATCTGCTTTTGGTTTTCGTCCCGTTCCATTTGAAGCAACGCGAGATTTTTTTAACTGTTATGCGAGACGGATGTCTTACGGTTCGATGGTCATCTTCAGCACGGTTGCCAGAGAAATCCGCTCGGTTTTTCCACCCTCTCTGGAGACGATGACGATCTGCCCGTTCTGAATGGTGACACTGCGCACGGTGTTCATAAAACGCTCGGTTCTAGTCCCGTCCGTCGTTTCGATGATCAGGCGCGGATTGACGGCGGGCGCGGAGTCTGCTGTCCTTCCAGTCTCGTTCGTTGGCTCGCTTGAGCGTCTTGTTTGCGGCTGGACGCGTATGCGGCGTCGCCCACTGGGCCGTCTGGCGCGCGTCGTCCTTGGAGTCTCAGTCCTAGTGGTCGGCTCGACAGGCGCGGGCGTCTCCGTGGGCGATGCTGTTGTCGCAGCGGGATTACTTGAGTCCGTGTTAGTCGTCGTCTCCGTGCGGGCTGTGATCTCCGGCTCGGGTTCGTCTATGCGCGCACCGGCGGAGGTCACTCGTCTGACGCCTGAGTCTGTGCGATCTGTGTTGGTCGCGCTCGAATCTGTAATGCTCTCTTCGGGCGGCGTCGCGGCGGCCATCACGGGCTCGAAAGTTCCCTCAAAGCGGACGCTGTATGTGCCCTGATTATCGTTCGGGCTGCGTGCTTCGACGCGCAGGATAAGCTGTTCGTGCTGTCTTAGGAAAATGGTCTTTGACGCGCTGGTCGCAGACGTTCCGGCATACATACTTATCTTGCCGAGCGGGCGCAGGCTGCCCGCCGTGAAGAGATCGACATCGCCGTTCAGATTATTGCTCGTGACGGTAAAGATGAGATCGCCGGGCGCGCCCGCGAGCAGAAAGAAATGTCTGGTGAGACGCGCATCGCCGATGTCTCTGGGCGTAATGGAGCTGCTGATCTCGTTTGTGCTGACGGGCGTCGGGAAAGAAATGTCCTGCGATTGCGCTGCGGCGGGCGTCGCCGCGAAGAATAGAAGTGCGATTCCCAGCAGCACATCTGCAAGGAAAGACCTGCGATGCGGAGCATGTCCCAGATCGCTCATGAAAGCTCCTATCAAGAATTTATAGATTTTTGGTGGTCACAATCAGACCGGCAAATTGGACGACTAATAACAGAACGTTCGGGCCTGCTTTTAGGGTAGCAGATTTAGCGGCAGAAAAGTATTCGCGAGCAACGTGCGTGGCAAGCGCGTGACGAAAGCACTATACGTCAAATAACCTATCCGGAGTGCGGGAGTCTGAAAGCTCCGTAGGAGCAGAAAACACTTCTTCATGTCCTTCTCTCGTGCCATAAGGTATGTTTAAGACAGTCTGCTTGATCTGATTTTTATTAATGAGGAACTTAACTACGTCAACTATTCCGGCCATCGATGAAAGATCAGGGCGAAGGTCGCAGACCACAGCTTATTTTGCTGGGGAAATAAATTGACAGGGATGGACAGAGATTGTCAGGATAAAAAAAGGAAGAAAGTATTAAGCTTTAAATCTGGAATTCAACAAGGGCTTTCTCGTCAAAGACCCGGACGGCCATGTTATAAGGGTCGCGCAAATCTTAAGCGCACTCTTGAAAGGGATAATCGAATATGAATGCGAACAGACCGCTTTTTATTCCCGTCATCCTGGGCACTGCGCGACAGGGACGCGCCAGCGAATCGGTCGCACGCTTTGTCTTTGAAGAGGTCAAGAAGCGCGACGGCGTCGAGTCGGAATTGATAGACATTCGCACGCTCTCTTTTCCGACTACCGACGCGGGCGAAGCGATCAAGAACGCAGAGTTCTCTGCGCAGATGGCGCGCGCGGATGCTATGGTGCTGGTCGTGCCGGAATACAACCACGGCTATCCAGGGCTGCTCAAGCACGCGCTCGACACCAACTTGAAAGAGTACATACACAAGGCCGCAGGCATCTGCGGCGTCTCGGCCGGAGGTTTCGGCGGGACGCGCGTGATCGAAAACCTGCTGCCCGTTTTGAGAGAGCTTGGGCTCGTGACGATCTTCTGGGACGGAAATTTCTCTGGCGCGCAAAAGCTTTTCGATGCGTCCGGCAAACTGCTCGACGAGGCTTACGTCAAGCGTATAGACAAGTTCCTCAAAGAACTCGTCTGGATGGCAAAGGTCTTGCGGCACGGGCGGGAGAATATCAGTTTGGAGTAAATCACGAACATGAAAATTGTTTCCATCAGCGTCGCGCGGCCTCGCCTTGTGATGTGGAAGGGCGAGCCCGTCTCGACGGGGATTTTTAAAGAGCCCGTCGAAGGCAGGCTTATGCTCCGAACGCTCAATCTGGACGGCGACCGTCAGGCAGACCTGTCCGTTCACGGTGGGCCCACAAAGGCTGTTTATGGCTATCCCTCGGAACATTACGAATTCTGGCGAAATGAATTGCCCGACATGCAGTTGCCCTTCGGCATGTTCGGCGAGAATTTCACGACCGAAGGCTTGACGGAAACGAGCCTCAACATAGGCGACCGCTTTCGTGTGGGCGAGGCGGAAGTGATGGTCACAGGACCGCGTATGCCCTGTTACAAATTGGGGATCAAGTTCGGGCGCACAGATATTCTCAAACGATTGCTGGCGAGCGGTCGAACGGGCTTTTATTTCTCGGTCGTACGCGAAGGCGAAGTCGGCGCGGGCGATGAGATAGAGCTTCTGAGCCGCGACGAACACAATGTGACCATCGCCGACATCACGCGGCTTTATGCCCATGACAAGCATGACGTTGAAACTCTTCGTCGTGCTCTCTCTGTCTCTGCGCTTCCCTCTGGCTGGAAGGATTATTTTCGGGAACTGATCGAGAAGACTGAGCATTGACAGGCACGATTGACCTGCGCGGGCGACCGCTTTCGATTTACGGAGCGACTCTATGTCTGAAACAAAAAAGATGCTTTGCCCGGATTGCGGCGTGGAGATGAATCATCACGCGATGAAGATCGATTACAGCGCAACGACCGAAGGGGACGACGCACTAATCGATCCGGAAACCGGAGGCCGACTGATGGAAGCCCACAGTTGTCCGCAGTGTGGACAGACGGCGCTCAGGGACGCGAGCGATCCTTCATAATGTGAAAGAAGCGAACAGAGCGCTCCGGTTCTTAAGTGACTCGTCAAGTTTGCCGTCGCGCGTTCGCCGTCAGCCAGGGCGGACGTGTGGCGGCAATTCTTTTATACACGGGGCAATCAATCTTGTGTGCTCCGGGCAGATAACCTGTACTCATTAAAAACTCGTTGACGATCTCGCCGCCCGTAAAGAGGAAGGTCTTTTTAAATAATCTCACCCATTCGTCTTTGCTCTGAGGATGATGTTGATTAAGCCACGCCGCGAAGGAGCCGAATTCGGCTTGCAACCCGACCAGACGGCGAGCGTTCTCAATCGCGGCATTGACCTTCAGGCGATTGCGTATGATGCCTGCATCGCTGAGCAGTCTGCTTCTATCTTCTTCGCCGTAAGCAGCGACCAGATCAATATCGAAACCGCTGTAAGCCAGGCGGAAGGCCGCGCGCTTTCTCAAGATGGTCGCCCATGAAAGCCCTGCCTGATTGATTTCCAGCACGAGACGCTCGAACAGAATGGAATCCTCGCTCACGGGAAAGCCGTACTCGTGGTCGTGATACGGTCTGTGCAGAGGATCAGTCGGGGCGAATTCGCAATAAGAAGCCATAGCCAATAAAATTTAGTCAGGACGCTCAGCAGCAAACTTTTCATCAGCGCTCAGACTTTTAATCTATGCTCAGACTAAAGCATCAGGCACTTGTTTTTAAAGAAGCGGACAAAGGTTTTGCTGCCGGGGCGTAAAATTTTTTCTGGAAAAACAGAGCGATTATTGATTTACATAAGTTTCACCCATAGGCTGGAATAGGTTTAAGCGCGGGGCGGCACTGGGGCAGGAGCGGCGTAACAAAAGCGATGCTATGTCGGCTCGTCCCCCCTGCAAGCATTCCCATTCCTTTCGGTCAGGTTGTAGAATAACCAACGGTTCATTCTCCCCCCAGCCGCCGATTAATCGGTCGGAGCAGCGCGCCTTTTATGTTCGACGCGCAGAGGGGATGAACATCATGTCAAAATCCGAGCAGGTGACGACAGTGGCCATGACACCTAGCCAACAGAAAGTTCTGGATCAATTAGAGGGCGGCTTGCGCACCTGGGATCAGCTACGCGCGCTGACCAAGCTCAATGACGATAACTTGGGCTTCGCCATCGGCGAGCTGTTGATTCAGCGAAAAATCTGGACGGATCACAGAGGCGAAGTCCGCGTCTACGGGATTGAAAGAAGAGTCGGCTTAGTGCCGCGCTTCGCACATCTCAACCGGCGCTCCACGGATTCACACGCCTGAAGGCTTTCGAACAAGAAAGCTCACACGCTTTATCCCCCTTTTCACCGACCAGCTTCCCTCATCGATGCCGCTCCCACTGCGAGCGATCAGTATCGACCAGGATTTAGTTCGCTCGACCGAACTGTCTGCTCTTTACAATTCAACGCAAGTAAGGAATATTACAGCTTACCTAGAGCCATTCCTTAGGACACTCAGCTTAAATCAAGGGCACTGCGAAGTCCCCGACAACCAAAGGTGTAAATTATGGAGAGAATCGAAGAGCACATACAGACTTCTCCGCAGGTCAACGATGCTGTAGACGGCCGCGCCGAATTGTCCGACCGGCAGCGCGCCGGTGACGCAGACCTTGCGGGCGGAGGAAACATAGACAAGATCAGGGACATCCTCTTCGGCGTCCAGATGCGCGATTACGAAAAAAGATTCGCGCGTCTTGAAGAGAGACTGATCAAAGAGGCTGCTGACCTGCGCGACGAGACGCGTAAGCGTTTCGACGCCCTTGAGCTTTATATCAAGCAGGAGTTTGAATCGCTTACGGAACGCCTGACCATTGAACAGAATACGCGCGGCGAGGCGGTCGAGACCTTATCGCTTGGCATTACAGACACTGCGCGCGCCTTTGAAAAGAGGACGGCGCAGATGGACGAGCAATCCTCTAAGAGCCAGCGCGAGCTGCGCCAGCAGATACTGGATCAATCCAAGAGCCTCAACGACGAGATTCGTCAGAAATACGAAGAGCTGACGGCCGCGCTTCAGCGCGAGGCCGCAGAGCTGCGCACGGACAAGACAGATCGCTCTGCGCTTGCGGCATTGTTTACGGAAGTGGCGATGCGGCTCAACAACGATTTCAAGATTCCCGGCGCTGAATGACAGCCCCCGTTTATCCTTTGATGGAAAGATGTCGATTCAAATCTTGAATCCGGAGATGAGCGAATGATTGACCCTCAATCTCCTGACGTTCTTGATAAGGGCGCGCCTCAGAAGAATAATCCTCCGGGCAATCATGACGGCCTGGATGAATTACGCCGCTTGCTGGTCGGCCCTGAACAGCAGGAGATCGTCAGGTTAAGAGAGCGTCTGGACGAACAGGACGCGCTGATGCCTGCGGATGTCGGACGCGTGCTGCCCGAAGCCGTACGGCTGCGCTCTCGTCAGGATAAGAAAGTCACAGAGGCGCTCCTTCCCACGGTCGAAGAGGCTATCGACATCTCCGTCCGAAAAAATCCGCAGACTTTAGTCGACGCGCTCTTTCCAGTCATAGGCCCGGCCATACGCAAGGCCATCGCCGAAGCCCTCACCGGCATGGTTCAGACGATGAACCAGTCGCTTGAACACAGCCTCTCCGTGCAGGGCTTGAAATGGCGGCTCGAAGCTTGGCGCACGGGCAAGAGCTTCGGCGAAGTAGTCCTGCTGCACACCCTTCTTTACAGGGTCGAGCAGGTTTTTCTGATTCACAGGGAGACGGGCCTGCTGCTTCAACACGTCGTCGCCGGAGGATCAGCATCCATACAGGATGCGGATATGGTGTCGGGCATGCTGACGGCGATTCAGGATTTCGTTCACGATTCCTTTAGCTCGCAGCAGAGCGACACGCTCGATACCTTGCAGGTCGGCGGCCTCACCGTCTGGATAGAGCAAGGCCCGCACGCGATCCTCGCGGGCGTTATACGGGGGAATGCTCCGCAGGAACTCAGAACCATTTTTCATGAGACGCTTGAGAGGATACATCTGGAGTTCGCCACAGAGTTGGAAACATTCGAGGGCGATGCTTCCGTTTTTGATCCGACACGCGAGTATCTGGAAGCGTGCTTACAATTCCAGTACGATCAAAGCCGTCAAATCGGCGGAACGAAAAAGCGCATCACGCCCGCGCGCGTGATCGCCGCCCTGCTGCTTGGCGCAATACTCGTCTGGGGATTTTTTTACTTACGAGACCGCTGGCGCTGGGGGAACTATTTGTCCAGGCTGAAGAGCGAGCCGGGCATCATCGTGACCGATGCGGAAAGGCACTGGTGGTCGCCGCATTCCATCGCTGGCCTGCGCGATCCGCTCGCGGCAGACCCGCAAACACTTCTCGCGGAAGCGAAGCTGAACCCTGCGAAGATCGAAAGCCACTGGGAGCCGTATCACTCGCTGACGCCGCAGTTCATCGTCAGGCGCGCCAACACGCTGCTCAGTCCCCCGCCGACCGTTTCCTTCCGCTTCGAGCGCAACACTTTGTATGCGACCGGCTCTGCCCCGCACCAATGGATTGTCGAGACCAGAAGACTGGCGCGCGTTATTCCAGGCGTCGAGCAATTCAACGAATCCGAACTGCTTGACGCCAACTTCAGTCAACTGCTCTCTGCCAAGGAACGCGTGGAAAAGCGCGTCATCCTCTTTGTGCTGGACACTACGGAGATGTCTCCGGGTCAGAATGATGAGTTGGACAAACTCAATGCAGACCTCAGAGAGCTTTACAGGCTCGCGCCCGCCGCCGGAAAGGGAGTGCGCTTAGAGGTTATAGGTCATACGGACGTAACCGGCACGGAGGAGACGAATCTGCAACTCAGTCGCGAGCGCGCCGAACAAGTACGCGCACGCCTGGCCGAGAAGCTGGGCGAAGTGGTTCAGATCACGGCTATAGGCGTCGGCTCTCACGAGCCCGTGCGCGAAGAGCAGACGGAAGAGGACAAGCATTTTAATCGCAGCGTGACTGTGCGCGTCACGTTCACGGATGCTTCATAAGGAAAGATAAGAGCTGTCATGATTCAGAAGAAGATATGCATGCTCGGCGCTTTCGCCGTCGGGAAAACCAGTCTCGTCAAACGCTACGTCGAAAGCATCTACTCGGATAAATATCACACGACCGTCGGCGTCAAGATTGATAAAAAACTGGTCACGGCCGGTGGGCAGGACGTGAATCTCTTGCTCTGGGACATACAGGGCGAAGACGGAGTGCAAAAGCTGCGACCATCTTATCTGCGCGGCGCGGCGGGCTATATTCTCGTTGTTGACGGCACACGTCGCGAGACTCTCGACACTGCCTACGCCATACAGCAGAGCGCGCAGCAAACCGTCGGGCTGGTTCCCTTCGTCGTCGTCATCAACAAAACCGATCTGGTTGAGCAGTGGGCGCTCGACGATGTCGCGATGAATGAACTGACCTCAAGCGGCTGGACTGTCTATCGGACAAGCGCGAAGACTGGTCAGCACGTGGAAGATGCTTTTTTAACTCTCGCCGAAAAGATTATGGAGGTATAGGGGATGCCCGCTCTGCCGTCATCAGTCAGTGAGTTCATGCTCAAGCTCGTCGCAGATACACGGACGCCTGCCTTTCTACTGGTCGCCAACGATGGTCGTCTCTCGGAGTGGGGCGGCGATCTGGCGGCCTACGGCATAGAGGATTTGCGTAGAGATCACCCCATCGGCGAACAGGTCTTTTTCCTCGAAGGGATGCTGCCCCTAGACACCTCGCCGATGTTTCTCCCGTACGTGAAAACGGATTCCGGTCTCTCCGCTGACGTTTACCTGTTCAGCACAGACGAGGGCAACTGGGTGCTGCTTCTGGACGCTACATGGGAGGCGCGCAAGCGCAAAGCTATTCAGCAAAAGGCCAACGACCTGAGCCTCTTCGTCGTCGAGCAGCAAAAAGTCGGAGAGGAATTGCAGCAGGCTAAAGACGAGCTGGAAGAGATAGTCGAAAGACGCACGCACGCGCTGGCGAAAGCAAATTTTCAGTTAAAGCTTGAGCTGGAAGAGCGCGAGCGGCTAGAGGAAGCGCTGCGCACGTCGGAAGCGAAATTCCGCCGCATCTCCGAATCCAACATGATCGGCATTATGTTCTGGGACTTGACCGGCACGGTCACTG
>DATLMN010000235.1:0-9854 GCA_035537255.1 Pyrinomonadaceae bacterium
ACTTCCAACACCTGTCCGGACACGTAATTGCTCAGCGGTGAAGCGAAGAAGAGGACAGCGCCAGCGGCCTCTTCCGGTGTGCCGCCGCGACCCATCGGAATCATCTTGAAGGCGATGTCGCGGTTGGCCTGCGGAATGCCCAGAGCTATGTCTGCGGACTCGCGCGTCAGACTCTCGCCCGACTCTTTGGCCTGCGTGAGACGAGTCTCTATAAAGCCGAAGGCGACGGCGTTGACCTGAATATTGAACTGCCCCCACTCTTTCGCCAGCGTCTTGGTCAAGCCGATGACACCGGCTTTGCCCGCCGCGTAATTGGCCTGACCGGCGTTGCCGCGCGTCCCCGTAGTCGAAGAGATATTGACGATCTTGCGCGCAGAGGCGCGTCCCTGCTGTTCACGTTCGAGCTTTGCGGTCTCGCGCAGGTAGGCCGAAGCGGCGCGGATAATGCGAAACGGCGCGGTCAAATGCACGTCCAGCATCGCCTGCCATTGCTCGTCCGTCATCTTGTGCGCAGTGCCGTCCCAGGTGTAACCGGCATTGTTGACGATGGCGTCTATGCGCCCGTAACTGGTGAGCGTCGCTTTCACCAGGCGCTGCCCGAAGTCCGCGCCCGTCACGTCGCCCGGCACTGCGAGCGCGTCGCCGTCGTTGCCCCTGATCGCTTCGGCCGCTTCATGCGTCGGCTCAGGGTCAATGTCCGAGAGAACGACACGCGCCCCATGCGCCGTAAAGAGTTCCGCGCACGCGCGACCGATACCTCGCGCCGCGCCCGTGATGATCGCTACTTTTCCTTCGAGTAGTTGCATAAGCTCGTCTCGCTTTCGCAATGAGAAATACGGAAACAAAATTGACAGGGATAGACAGGATAAACAGGATATAAAAAATCCAGAATGAAATTGTTGAGCTTCTGAGCTTAAAGTTGAAAGCACAACTTACTTTGCGGAAGCTTTGCTTTTATCCTGTCTATCCTGTCCATCCCTGTTTTGAATCTTCTTCTGTTTCGATTCAACTCTTGGACTGTTCCTCTTCTTCGCGCAGCACGCGGTGGAGGATTTTGCCGACCGCAGTTTTTGGAAGGCTTTCTCGAATCTCCACTTTGCAGGGAACTTTGTAGTCCGCGAGTTCGCGCTTGCAATGTTCGGTCAGCTCTTCCGTAGAGGCGGTCGCGCCTTCTTTGAGTACGATGCAGGCTTTGACCACTTCGCCGCGATACGAGTCCGGGATGCCTATGACGGCTGCTTCCATCACTGACGGGTGTGTGTAGAGCACGCCCTCGACCTCCGACGGATAGACGTTGAAGCCGCCGACGATAATCATATCTTTCTTGCGTTGCACGATGTACTGGTAGCCGTCTTCGTCCATGCGCGCAACGTCGCCGGTGTAGAGCCATGTGCGTCCGGCGTCGTCTTTGCGCAGCGCGATGGCCGTCTCGTCCGGTCGATTCCAGTAACCCTTCATGACCTGCGGCCCGGCGATGCAAAGCTCGCCCTCTTCGCCGACGGGCACTTCGCTATTGCCTGTTTCGAGGTCGACGATCTTGATGTCCGTGTCGGGAAGCGGCACGCCGATGCTGCCGGGTTTGCGGCGCGAGAGCGAGGGCGTCGTGTGCGTCACGGGAGAGGCTTCAGACAACCCGTAGCCTTCGTTGAGCGTGCCGCCCGTCAACTGCTCGAATTGATCTATCACTTCGACGGGCAGCGGAGCAGAGCCGCTATTAAAGACGCGTATCTTGTCTATGCCGTACTCTTTGGCCTGCGGGTGATTGAGCAGAGAGATATAGATCGTCGGCACTCCCGGGAAATATGTCGGGCGGTAATCGCGTATGGCCTGAAGCAGAGCCTCTACATCGTACTTCGGAATCAAGACCTGCTGCGCGCCCTGCCAGACGCCGGACATCATGCCGACCGTAAAGCCGTAAATATGAAAGTAAGGGATCACCAGCAGGTAAGTCTCTTCTCCACGGCGCAGGCTGCGGTGATGCCAGCACTCCGTCTGAATCACGTTTGCGAAGATGCTGTAGTGCGTGAGCATCGCGCCCTTTGGCACTCCCGTCGTGCCGCCAGTGTATTGCAGCACGGCTACATCTTCCGGATCAATTTCGACGCGCGGCAAATCCGTCTCACTGACTTCAGCGAGCATATCCGCCATTCTCAAAGTGCCTTCGACGGCAAGGGTGGACACAGACTGCGCAGAGTATTCCGCGAGCGAAGTGATGATGACGTTTTCAATCTTGGTCTGCTCAAGCACGGAGAGCGTCAGGGGCGCGAGCAAGTCCAGCGTCAGCAGAGCACGCATTCCTGAATCCCCCGCGACGATCAAGACCTCGCGCGCCGTATAGATCGGATTGACGTTGACCACAGTCGCCCCCAGACGCAGGATGGCGAAGGCCGCGACGATATACTGCGGGCAGTTGGGCAACATAATGCCGACGCGATCATGCTGCTTGATGCCCAAAGCACGGAGCGCCGTGGCGAACCTGTCCGACTGTTCCTTGAGCTGGCCGAAGGTCATGTGCGCGCCGAGGAAAGCCGTCGCGTTTCTGTCAGGCATCTCGATAGCAGTCATGCGCAGAATTTCATGCAGAGGACGCTGCGGATAATTGATGTGCGCAGGAACCCAGTAGTCGTAAGACGACAGCCACGGACGCGCCTCATAAGGCGACTCGTCACTTTCCTTTTCCACTTTAGCTTTGCTCATATTCCTTCCTTACATTTAGACGATAGTACGTCCACCGTCGACGACGATGGTTTGACCGGTGATGTAGTTAGAGGCGTCCGAGGCTAGAAAGACCGCGACACCTTTTAGCTCTCCGGCTTCGCCCACGCGCGCGATGGGGTTGCGCGCCTTGATTGAGGGTTCCGCATACTCTATGGCGGCGTCAGCCAGACGAGAATGAAAGAAGCCCGGCGCGATGGCGTTGACGCGAATGCCCTGTCTGCCCCATGAAGCTGCCAACTCGCGCGTTAGTCCGAACAGCCCTGCCTTGCTCGCAGCATACCCGACATAATGCGGCCCGTCCGCAGAAGACTGCAAACCGGAGACGGACGAAACGTTGATGATGCGCCCGTACTCGCGCTTGAGCATCTCGCGTCCCGCTTCCTGCGCGAAGAGGAAAGCGCCAGTCAGGTTAACGTCGATCACCTTCTGCCATTTATCCAGCGGCATACGCTCCGGGCGCTCGCCCCAGGAGATGCCAGCGTTGTTGACGAGAATGTCTATCTTGCCGAAGACCTGCATCGTCTTATCGACGACCGCCTGCACCTGCGCCGGATCGACCACGTCGCAGAGCATCCCTTCGGCTTTGACGCCGTGCTCGCGAAATTCTTTGACGGTTGGCCCAAGCCACTCTTCACGCCGCGCGCAAAGCATCAGCGAAGCACCGGCTTCGGCCAGACCTTCGGCCATCTCAAGCCCCAAGCCCCTTGAGCCGCCAGTGACAATCGCCACACGGCCCGACAGATCAAACAGTTCTTTGATAGTGGCAGTCATCTTTTCGTCCTTATCAATTTATTCGAGGTTCGCGGCCTGCGCGCGCCTTTCACTTTTCTCAGTGTCATGACCGTCAACGATGATGCGCGCGATGCGCTCGCGGTGAAAAGTGGCATCGCCAAAGAGCGTCTCGGAAGATTTGCTGCGCTTGTAATAAAGCTGTAGGTCGTGCTCCCAGGTAAAGCCTATGCCGCCGTGTATCTGCACGCCGCGATTGCAGACTTCGCGATAAGCATCCGAACAATATGCTTTGGATATAGAGACCGCAACGGAAGCAGACGCGTCGCCTTCCGTCAAAGCCCACGCCGCGTAATAAGCCGCCGAGCGCGCGCTCTCCGTCATCAACAACATGTCCGCGCACTGGTGCTGCACGGCTTGAAAAGAGCCTATGGCGCGACCGAACTGCTGACGAGTCTTCGCGTATTCCACGGTCGTATCGAGCACCCATTGCATCCCGCCCACCATCTCTGCGCACAGCGCCGCGCATCCCACCTCCAACGCCCCACCCAGCGCGCCGCGCGCGTCGCCGTCCGCGCCGAGCACATCTGCTTCCGCCAAAGTCACGCCCTCGAAACCGACCTCGTAAAGCTTGCGTGTCCCGTCCATGGACGGCATAGCCTTGACCGTCAAGCCTTCCGCACCGCGCTCAACGGGCAGGAGCAGGAGATTTTCACCAACGCTTCCACTACTGCCACCATCCCGCGCGACACAGATCAAAAGGTCTGCGACTCCAGCATCCGCGACGAAAAGTTTTTTACCCGTCAGGCAGAACTTACCGCCATCTCGCGTCGCTTCCAGATTCACCGCGCTAGCGTCCCAGTTCGCACTCTCTTCCAGAAACGCCAGCGTCACTTTTAACTCTCCGGCGGCGATAGGTTCCAGATACTTCGCGCGCTGCTCTGCGTTGCCCGCGCGTTCAATCAGTGCGGCGGCCGTCAGCGTCGAGATGAATCCTCCGGGCAGGCAGGCGCGTCCCATCTCTTCCGCGACCGCCGCCAATTCGACCAAACCGAGCCCGAGACCACCATACTCTTCAGGGATCACCAGCCCAGTCCATCCCTGATCGGCAATCCCTTGCCAGAGCGCGTCATCATGCGCCGTGTCCGTCTCCATCAGCGCGCGCACGCGCTCAGGCTTACACTCCCGCGCCAGAAAAGCACGCGCCGAGTCCTTCAAAAGTTTCTGCGGTTTGCTCAGATCAAAGTCCATAATAATTCAGTTATCAGTAGTCAGTTTTCAGTTTTCAGTAAAAGCAATTTGTCTTTGCTTAAAACTTAAAACTAAAAACTGAAAACTGCCTTTAGTAACTTTTCGGTAAACCGAGCACGCGCTCGGCGATGATGTTGCGCTGAATCTCGCTGGTGCCCGCCTCGATGGTATTGCCGCGCGTGCGCAGGTAGGCGTATTCCCACATGCCTTTGTCGAAATCTTTGAGCTGCCCGTATGGGCCAAGTATCTCCTGCGCCGTCTGCTGTGTGCGCTGGTTCATCTCGCTCCAGTAAAGCTTCTGCGTAGAGCCTTCGGGGCCTGGGATGCCAGTCTTCGAGAGTGAAGTCAAAGCGCGATTGGTATTGAGCCGCAGTATTTCCAGCTCAAGAAAAGCCTGCGCGAGCTTTTGCCTGACGAGCGGGTCTTCGCTCGCTGCCCGTCCGTTGCGTTCTATCGTGTGCGAGCGCGCGATCAGCGCTTCGAGGTTACGTTTGAAGACCACCTGAATGCCTGCGCCCAGATTCGCGCGCTCGTTCATCAGAGCAGTGATGGCCGTCGTCCAACCTTTATTGACTTCTCCCAGGACTTGACTGGCACTGACGCGCACGTTCGAGAAGAACACTTCGTTGAATCCGGAATCGCCGGACATCTGCCGCAAGGGGCGCACGCTGACTCCCTCGCTGTGCATGTCCGCCAGCAGGCAGGTGATGCCCTTGTGCTTCGCCGCTTCCGCGTCTGTGCGCACCAGCAACAGACACCAGTCGGCCATCTGCGCAAAGCTCGTCCAAATCTTTTGACCGTTGATGATAAAGTCTTCGCCGTCACGCGCAGCCTTTGTTCCGAGAGCCGCAAGGTCAGAGCCTGCGTTCGGCTCAGAAAAGCCCTGACACCAGATTTCCTCGCCGGAGAGAATCCGTGGCAGATAGCGCGCTTTCTGTTCGTCTGTGCCCATCGCGATGATCGTCGGGCCAACGAGCGACAGACCAATTGTTCCGATAAGTTGCGGCGCGTTCGCGCGCGCCAGCTCAGCCTGAAAGATCGACTGCTCCATTAACGTCGCGCCGCGCCCGCCGTATTCTTTGGGCCAGGAGATGCCAGCCCAGCCGCCGTCATAGAGCTTGCGTTGCCAGTCGTGCAGGTATTGTATGTAGGCTTCGTTATCTTCGGAGCTGGTCGAGCCGCCGCCCGTCCACTCGGCGGGCACATTCGCGTCGAGCCACGCGCGGAATTGATCGCGAAACTCTCTCTCACTCGGCGTTAAATTCAAGTCCATGATACTGACCTCAGTTCATTTGTTAAAAGCCCATACATATATCGCCGCTACGCGGCGGCAAGCCATGCTCTTGTTTCGCGCGTGGCGATTGACATATAAGCTTTTTAACTATCAGTCGCAGCCATCGGCTTTGATGCTTCCCACAGCAACTCGGACACGTCCAAGACTTTCACATCGCGTTCGCCTTTGCGCGCGTTGATGCCGTCTTCCATCATCGTCATGCAGAAAGGGCAGCCGACCGCCAGTATGTCCGCGCCCGTATCTATGGCTTCCTGCGCGCGCTCCTGATTGACGCGCTGGCCCGCTGGCTCGTCAACGAAGCTTAAGCCCCCGCCGCCGCCGCAACAAAAACTCTTACTACGACTGCGCTCCATCTCCAAACGGGACGCGCGCGAAGAGATTTGCACCAACTCGCGCGGCGCATCGTAGACGCCGTTTTGCCGACCCAGATAACAGGGATCATGAAAAGCAATCTTCTTATCAGAATCCGCGACGGGCCTGAGCTTGCCCTCTGCAACAAGCCGCGCGAGATATTCGCTGTGATGATAAACCTCGAAGCTGCCTCCATACTGAGGGTACTCGTTCTTAAAAGTGTTAAAGCAATGCGGGCAGGCCGTGATGACTTTCTTGACTTCATATTTGTTCAGATTCTGGACGTTCTCTTTCGCCAGCGTCTCGAACAAAAACTCGTTGCCGATACGACGGGCCGGATCGCCGGAGCATTTTTCCTCGCGACCCATAATAGCGAAATTGACTCCGGCCTGTTCCAGAAGCTGCGCCGTCGCGCGCGTCACACGCTGGTTACGTTCAACGAGCGCGCCGCCGCAACCGACCCACAACAATACTTCCGCGTCTGTAGTGTTGCCGACCTGTTTGACGTTTAAGCCCTCGGCCCAATCGAGCCGCGTTGCCTGTGTGCCGCTAAAGGGATGACCGCGCCGCTCTAAAGACATCACGGCTTCCTGCATGGAGTCCGGAAAATCCGCCTCTTCCATCACCAAGAAGCGGCGCATGTCGACGATCTTCGGCATCTGCTCGATAAAGACCGGACAGGCTTCCATACATGCCGCACAGGTCGTGCACTGCCACAGCGGCACGGGCGAAGTAGCGGGCACTGTGCCGATGATCGGCAAAGGTTTTCGGGCTTTCACATCCGTCGTCGGCTCTCCGTCAGCGGGCGTCTTGTCTGCCTGTGTTCCTGAGGCTAAAGCAGCGCCGTCTCCGTTCGTCGCGCTCGCGGCTGCGACGAGTCCGAATACGTCACGCGGGCGTTCGTGCATCAGGTCGCGCAGTTGAAGAATGATGTCACGCGGCGAGAGTTCTTTGCCGACTGTATGCGCCGGGCAAACAGCAGTGCAGCGCCCGCACTCCGTACAAGCGTCCAGGTCGAGCAGGTCTTTCCACGTAAAACCTTTGAGAGAATTGACGCCGAAGCTTTCCGTCTTCTCGAAATCGATGTTTTTGAGCGTCGCGCCGAGCGGGACTAGATTCGCCGTGTAGATATTGAGCGGCGCTGTGATGATGTGCATCATCTTCGTGTACGGCAGCCAGGCGATAAACGCGAAACTCACCGCGAGATGAAACCACCACACGCCCGTATGGGCCCACAGCAAGGCTTTCATGCTCATCAACGAAAGAGAGGCGCGCGCGATCAAGTTACCGAACGGCGACCATTCTCCCCACGGATCATTCGTCGCCGCGATGCGCCAGCCTTCGATCAGGAATCCTTGCAGGCACAGCAGAAAGATCACGAAGAGAATCAACGCCGCTTCATGTGTGTAAACCAGTTTCTTCGGACGACTGATGAAGCGGCGCGCGGCGGCCATGCCTGTGCCAACCATGACGAGCGCGCCGAAGAGGTCAACGATGAACGATTGAAAGTAAAGATAAAAGCTCCCGCGCATGATCGTCGTGCCAAAATCCGCGTCGAGCGCCACGACGGTCGTTGCGATGGTAAGAATGACAAAGCCGTAAGTAATGAGCCTGTGGAATTGACCTACGTACGCGTTGCGCGCCGTGCGACGCTGTGCGACGGCGTGCTTGAGCAAGAGCCGTATGCGCTCTGCCGGGCGATCAAAGCGTGCGGCGGGCAGACCGCGCCGCCAGCGACTGAAATGACGATAGATGCCAAAGCCCGCGATGGCCGCCGTCGGCAGCAGCAAAACATACATCACCCAGATATGGGAGACGTTCCAGTAAATCTGGCGTGTGGCTTCCGCAGAGTTCATGTTAGTCGAAGCGGCAGCGGAGACTTATCTCTGTAAAAATTTATTTCTGTAAAGCGGCAAGTTTCTCGCGCAGGAGCGGCACGACCTTGCGGTAATCCTCTACGATGCCAAAAGAGGAGTGCTTAAAGATCGGTGCGTCCGGGTCCGTGTTGATCGCGGCGATAACTTTTGCTTCGGAGATGCCTGCCATGTGCTGGCTCGCGCCAGTGATAGCGATGCCAAGATATAATTCCGGCGTGACCTTTTTGCCCGTCTGCCCGACCTGCCACGTCGGCGGCACCCAACCCGCGTCGCACGCCGCGCGCGATGCAGCCATCTGCGCTCCCATCAATTCCGCGAGCGGCTTCAACTCCGTCTCGAACGGCTCAGGCCCGCCGATGCCGCGACCGCCGGAGACGATCACGCGCGCCTCTTCGAGCCTCGACTCGCCACCCTCCTCGCGTTTGCGCTCCAATATGCGCGTGCGCGTGTCCGCTAGAATCGAAAGCTCGGCGCGCTTTACGTCGCCCGCTTCTGCGCGCGGCGCAGCGGGCGCAAACGAGCGCGCGCGAAGCCACACGACCGCAGGCGTGCGTTTCAATTCCAACAGGGCCTGCGCCTTGCCGCCATAAACCTGTCGGCTGACTAGAAGCGTTTCTCCAAGGACGCGCACTTCGACGCCATCGCCGACGGCGCTGCCGCCCAGACGATAGGCGAGGCGCGGCGTGATCTCCTGACTGTAAGTATCATTGGCAAAGAGCACGGCACGCGGCTGCAATTCGCCGCACAAAGCCGCGAGCGTCGTCAGGCAGGTCTCCGGCTGATATTCGGTCAGCTCCGCCTGATCCGCGATTGTCGTCGTATCGGCGACGCGCGACACTTCCGCAGCGAGCGCCTCCGCGCCTGCGCCGACGATGACGGCATGCAACTGGCAGCCAAGCTCTGCGGCCAGCCGTCGGCCCGCGCCTGCGAGCCCCTGCGCAGCCTTATCAAAACCGGCCGAGGCGAAAAGACAGATCACAACATCATTCATAAGCTACGGTGGCAGACACCCCTGCGTCCGCGAGAGGTAAAAATTTTTAGAGCAGAACGAGTAATAAAAATGCTCGTTGATATGAATACTAAGAAAAGAATTAACAGGGATGGACAGGATGAACAGGATAAAAGCAAAGCTCAGCAAAGTGAGTTGAGATTTTAAATTTCAGACGTAAAGCATGAATGCTTTCTTCCTGTTTTCTTTATCCTGTCTATCCTGTCTATCCCTGTTTGAATTTTCGAGCCTTTATAAATACCCTTACAGTGTGCGCGTTACTTCGATGATACGTTTGGCGAAGGCTTCGACTTTTTCGTCCAGCGTGTCGCCGGTGACGAACTCGCAGCTCGTCTCTTTCTGCGGAATCGCAAGCTCGGCCACCTCCGTATAAGTGTTTCCCGCGCGAGCTTCGTCCGCGTTGATGCCAAGCTCGTCCAGTGTCCATTTAGTCAAAGGCTGGCGGTAAGACATCATCACATCGCGCACCTTCGGAATACGCGGTACGTTATGTTCGTCGTTGGTGACGGTCAGGACGACGGGCGTCAACGCTTCGATTATTTCCCAACCGGTGTCCGTCTGTCGCTTCAGGCGCAGACGACCTTCAGCCAGCTCTATGTGATCGACAAACGAGACGCAGGGCAGA
>DATLMN010000236.1:0-8931 GCA_035537255.1 Pyrinomonadaceae bacterium
TTTATTGAAGATCGAAAAAGTTTTCGGGGGAGCCTCGGGCCATCTTGTCCGATGCTGAGAGTCACAAACCCATGTGAGACCCCTTGAACCTGATACGGTTAGCACCGTCGAAGGGAGAAACAACAGGCGAAGACCGTTCCATCTCCGTTTCCATCGGTGGATCGGTCTTTTCCTTTTCGGGTCGTGACTTCAAGTCCGGCCAGAAAGCATAAAAAAGTTATGAGCAACACAAACCAGACAACACAGGAAAGATCAGAGCCGAGGAGCGACTCGGTCGGATTCGCGAACTCGCGTAAGGTTTACATAGACGGGTCACAAAAGGGTGTGCGCGTTCCCTTTCGCGAGATCGCGCTTAATCCGACACGCACCTTCACAGGGCAAGTGGAACAAAATGCTCCCGTGCGTGTCTATGATACGAGCGGGCCTTGGGGCGACGAAGACGCGGGCGGGCGCTGCGATGTGCGCGACGGCTTGCCCGCTCTACGCCGCGACTGGATCGTAGCGCGTGGTGATGTCGAAGAATATAGAGGTCGCGACGTTAAGCCGGAAGACGACGGTTATCTGACGGAGGGTGCGCAGCAGTTTGCCAAGGCGAAAGATAAAGGACGGCTAGAGCTATTTCCGGGTTTGCGCCGCGCGCCGCTGCGCGCCAAAAGGGGAAGCCGCGTGACGCAGATGCACTATGCGCGTCGTGGCATTATCACGCCGGAGATGGAGTTCATAGCGATTCGCGAAAACCTTGGACGGCAGGCGGCGCTTGAGACGCTCGGCAATGATCGGAGGGATTCTCTGCTTCATCAACACAGGGGACAGAGCTTCGGCGCTTCGCTTCCGAGTTTCGTGACGCCGGAGTTTGTGCGCGACGAAGTGGCGCGCGGGCGCGCGATCATCCCCGCCAACATCAATCACCCGGAATCCGAGCCGATGATCATCGGTCGCAACTTCCTCGTCAAGATCAACGCCAACATAGGCAACAGCGCGGTCGCTTCTTCCATAGAAGAAGAGGTCGAGAAGATGCGTTGGGCCACACGCTGGGGCGCGGACACGGTCATGGATTTATCGACGGGCAAAAACATCCACGCGACGCGTGAATGGATTCTGCGAAATTCGCCCGTACCCATCGGGACTGTGCCGATCTATCAGGCGCTGGAAAAGGTCGGTGGAAAGGCTGAAGAGCTGACCTGGGAGATTTATCGCGACACGCTCATAGAGCAGGCGGAGCAGGGCGTTGATTACTTTACAATCCACGCAGGAGTGCGTCTGCCTTATATTCCACTGACGGCGCGCAGGACAACAGGAATAGTCTCGCGCGGTGGCTCGATCATGGCCAAGTGGTGTCTGGCCCATCACGAAGAGAGTTTTCTTTACACACGCTTTCATGAAATCTGCGAGATCATGGCGGCCTACGATGTCTCTTTCTCTCTGGGCGACGGCCTGCGGCCAGGCTCTATCGCGGACGCCAACGACGAGGCGCAGTTCGCGGAGCTTGAAACGCTCGGTGAGTTGACGCGTATTGCCTGGGAGCAGGACTGCCAGGTGATGATCGAAGGGCCCGGCCACGTGCCAATGCACCTGATCAAAGAGAACATGGACAAGCAGCTTGAAATCTGTCACGAAGCGCCTTTCTATACTCTTGGCCCACTGACGACAGATATTGCGCCCGGCTACGACCACATCACTTCAGGGATAGGCGCGGCGATGATTGGATGGTTCGGCACGGCCATGCTCTGCTACGTCACGCCGAAGGAGCATCTGGGGTTGCCGAATAAAAAGGATGTCAAAGATGGAGTCATCACTTACAAGATCGCCGCGCACGCGGCCGATCTGGCGAAGGGACTCCCCGCAGCGCAACTGCGTGACAACGCTCTGTCGAAAGCGCGCTTCGAGTTTCGCTGGGAGGATCAGTTCAACCTCGCGCTCGACCCAGAGGTTGCGCGCGAGTATCACGACGAAACGCTGCCGCAGGAGGGCGCGAAGTTGGCCCACTTCTGCTCTATGTGCGGCCCGCATTTTTGTTCGATGAAGATTACGCAGGAGGTGCGCGTCTACGCCGCCGAGCAGGGTTTGAACGAACAGGCTGCGCTCTCCGAAGGAATGAAAGAGAAGGCTGCGGAGTTCATCTCCTCTGGCGCGGAGATTTATCAGGGCAATCTTCCCGAAGGCGTCAGCCGCGAGCACTAAGAGCAAGAGCGCGCCGGCAATGACTTTGTTGGAATAAGAAAGAGGGAGCAATCGAATCATCTTCGATTGCTCCTTCTGCTCCTGTTAATCGTCGTCCGGTGTTTACGGATTAGCGGGCGCGACCGGCGGTGTCGTGGGGGTCGTTTGCTGTAGACGATAAGCGTCGAAGTCCGACCAGACCTTCTGCACTTTTTTCAGCTCAAGCAGCTTGCGATCAGGGATGGTCGGGTTCTCTTCTGAAAAGACCTGTAGCTCTAATTGCTTGCAGCGCGCCGGATCAAACGCGTCCGCCGGGTAAGTGTAGACGCCCGCGTAGGTGTAGCGATTTTTGACTTTGAAGTAGCTCTGCATAGGAACGACGTATTCGATCTTCCCGCGCTGGATGGGCGTCACGGGTTTGCCGTCGCACATCAAAGTCATCTCGTAGAAATCCGCCTTAAACTTCAGATCGAGCGGCGTCATCATGGGGACTCCGCCCGCTGCGCCTGCGCCGAGAGCCAGCAGGCTCAGGAACATCGACTTGCCCGTGGCTTTGACTTCGGGGATAGCAAGGACTTGAACGACTGGACGAAGCTGTCCGACGTACTCTGCCCAGTTGCGAAGATTCCAGAACTTATCAATCGTTCCTCCTTCGGTCGCAACCTCGACACCGCCGTTCTTGTTTCTCTTGCTGCGCTCGCGCGCCGCTTCGATGCGGTCTTTCTCCATCACGTAGTATTTAAGCACGGGCGTAATCATCGTGACCTGATACTTCCCGACATCCGCGCTGTAGGGCTTGGTCTCGAACTTTTTAACATCGATCTTGTCTTTGATCGCGTCCAGGGGGAATGCGCCTTCGGGTTCGGTCGGCAACAATTCTGCCGAAGGTCGCGCGGTCGCGCTCTTCACCACAAGCTGCGCCTTGGCGAGAAGCTCTCGCGCCTCTTCGATTCGGATAATGCCTGAGACGCCCGGGCCGCTACTGTCCTGCTCGCCGAAGGTCGTAATGCCTACGACCTGTCCCGCGCCGTTAAAGAGCGGGCCGCCCGAATTGCCCGGATTGATGTTGATGTCGGAGATGAGCGCGCCCTTCTCGACTTTGCTGACGATGCCTGCGGTCAATATCTTGCTCTGGCTAAGCGGGCTGCCAATCGTAAAGACCTTTTCGCCTTCGACCACAGTGGGCTCTTCCAATGTCGGCGTGGCGATTGTCAGAACCTTGCAGGACGGGCAGGCCTCCAGGTTGACCCACAGCACAGCGAGGTCTTTATCGCGGTCTTCGCCGAGGAGTTTGGCTTCGACTTTGTGTCCACGGTCGAACTCGACGCGAATCTCTTTCGAGCTGCTGACGACATGCTGGTTGGTAAAGATCAGTCCCTGACCGTCGACGATAAAACCAGTCCCGTGTCCAAGCTCGCCTTCGACCGTGACGACGCCTGTGCGCAGCTCCTGAAACATCTCCGCTTCTTCTGTGACGCGCCGCTTCGGCAGGCTGGTGGTCTTCGCCACCTTGGCGTTATCTATGCTTAGCTCGACGACCAATTCTTTCCCGGCTTCGACTTTGAAAGCGACGACCCATTCATAAGTCTTGTCCTCGAAGACGAGCGCCTGCTGCGATTTGACGACATAGTCACCGGGCAGCAAGTTGAGCGTAGCCGTGCCGTCAAACCCGGTCGTGACGGGCATGTTAGAGACGGCCGTCTCGGTCGCGTTGGTCGCATCTATTTTTTGCACGACGAGCGAGAATTTAGGAACGGGCTTGACGTTGAGGTCTTTATCGACGAGCGCCGTTTTAAAATTGACCTTGACCTGTGCCTGGCTTTGCGCAAAGGCCGGGGCGGCGGCGAAAACGATTGAACACAGTGCCAGTAAAATAGAGGCGGGAGACATAAGGAATTTAAAAAACCTTGCGAGGTGAGACGACATACTGACTCTCCTTAAATAGCTTATTGAGTAACTGACGAAGCGCGTGCGAGCGAGATTCTCGATGAAGGGAAAATCCTTAAGACTAAAAATCTTCGCGTCCGGCTTGGTTATGGCGCTGGAAACTTGTCGGGACTTATTCGCTCGTCCACCGAAGACTTTTGAAAGTCATCGACAGAAAATCGAGCAGCCGACACTAACACAGCCGCTCTTTTATGCGCAAGCGGCGGCGAAGGAAGTTCGGGCAGCTATCTCAGGTTAGGATTTGAGTGTGATCGGAATTGCCATTCACCACAGAGGCACAGAGGACACAGAGATTACACAGAGAGTTGAACATCGCTCAAGCCTCCGTGCTTGCTCCGTACTCTCTGTGCCTCTGTGGTGAATCGCGGCGTTTCTGACGCTCAAAGTAAATCTTCCCGAAATACAATTTTGCGCAGACAAGAGTAGCAACGCAGACGCAAGCGCGCACGGCGGGGAGAACCGTGCGCGCTTGCGTCTGTTGTTATGGCAGATGTTTTTGTTTGGAGGCGTCAGGGTTGATCGTTCGGGTCTCTGCGTCTGACAAAGACCTCGCCGCGTTGCGTGAGGCCCGCTTTGGCCGCGAGCGTGTTCAGCACGGCTTCGAGCGTCTCCTTATTCTCCATCTTAAAACTGGTCGTGCCCTGCGCGTTTGTGTCCGGGTCACGATATTGCATCGTCAGGTATCTGAATTTTTTCTTGATGAGTAGACCCGGCAGGGCGAAGATGCTCACACGTGCGGCGACATCGGCGGCTATGGGCCTCTTCGATTTGACATCGGCAAAGGCTGAAAGCACGGCCCTGTAAGGTATAAACAGCACTTCCCGATTCTGCTTGTTGCGAAAGAGCAGGCGCTCGTTCACGTCGTCGAAAGTAAGCGTGCCGTTGATCTTTTTGTCATAGCCGAAGACGCCGCCCTCGTAGTTGGCGTTGACCGTCTGCGGCGCTGTCATTGCTGCGGGCCGTGTTGTCGTCGCCGTGGGCTGCGGATCGCTGACGCTGCGAGGTCTCTGCGCCTGTGCAATGCCCTGCCCGCCGACTGCGAGTAAGGCAAAGGCCAAAGCTATTCTGTAAAAGCTTCTCATTAAAGTCTCCCCTCTTCTCAAATAATTTCACCGACCGGTTATTTAAAGACGCATTCCGCCCACCGTACGTTGCCACATCAGCGCGCCCTTGAGGACGCAGAGACGCTGGCGATCAGCGGGCGCGCACGCGGGCTCAAGCTGTTCAAGGATAGCCTCTATCAGCGAAACGGCGAAAGGCCCTGCGTGCGTGATGATCTGTGAGTAGTAGTGCAGTTGCACTTGGCCGTCCGGGTCTGTGTGGAACTTCTGCATCTCTTCATCGCTTAAACGATAGATGTCCTGATTGACGGGAATCACGCGACGCGGCACGGCGTGATGCGTCACAGCCTGCGAGCCGCTTCCCTCGCGCCAGCCGAGAAGAAGTATCCCGACGAGCACGCCCTGCTCGTTCAAATAATCCGGGCTCAGGACTGAAAGGTCTGCGGCGGGAGAGAGTCGCGGCCCGTAATTTCCATAATCCGGATTGGCGAGCAGCGAGTTGTAGATGACGCCGATCACTTCCTGCTCGTCTTCCAGGGGGATGGAGACGAACTGCGCAAAGCCGTAGTCGGCGCTCCCCGGCGGCGCATCCGTATCGAGCACGTCGATCACGCGCCCGACATAATCGACATGCGAATTTGATTTAACGATCTTAGCCAGACGCAACATGAGCATTTTAGATTTTAGATTTTGGATTGGCGAGCAACGCTAGTTGAGCGCTTGAATTGCAAGATTCAAGGTTCACAAAGCGTTAATCTAAAATCCAAAATCTAAAATGGACGTGTCCATTCGGGTACTTTGATGATGATCCACCAGAGCAAAATCTGCACGCCTAGAATCAGCAGACCGAAACTGATGCTGGCGTAGGCGGCGCGCCGCCCGCCTCTGTGCGGAGCGCGCAGCGAATAGATGAGGCCGACAGCGCCGAGCAAAACTGCGCCCGGACTAAAAAGGATTCCAAGGTAAGGCACGAGCGAATAGGTCATAAAGGCGAGCGCCGTCGTCGCCGCCCCATTGCTCTGCGGCGCAGAGAAAGTGGAAGTCATTTGAATTTTCGGGCCCTGTCGGCCGCCCTGCGATTTGCGACGCGCGACGGGGCGGTGTTGCAGGTGATAAGAGGCGCGCAGTGCATCCGCAGGGAGATAGCTGTCTTCCAGAGCACGCCCGCAGGTCGAACAAAAGCGCGCCTCCTGGCGTCGCGCCTCTGCGCCGCATGCCGGACAGAGGCGGCGCGACACGCGCGTTCCCTCTTCCGCGTGCTCCGCATTCGTCGACTGATCTAGATCAACTTCTTCGCTGCTCATAAAAGGGCTGCCCGGCCGTGCTCTTTGGCGGCCTTGTGCTCTGCTCGTCTTCAGGCCGCTTTCTGCGCCTTGGCCCACTGCTCAGCACTGGGCGTGAAATAACTTGTCTTTAACTTTCCGCCGATGAAAGTGTAGACAAGCCCTTCTTTCAGGTTGCGGTAAACGACCGTGTCCTGTCCCTGCTGCCGCTCAAAATCGGAGTTGCCCGCGATGTTCAGAGACTCCGGAGTCTCTCTGGCATTTTCGTGTTGCAGGACGATCTGCCTGACTGTGCCTTCCATTTCGGGAAAGAGCTTTTTCGTGGCGACGAAACGCGCGTCGATAAAAACGATGGCGACTACTCCGCCCGCGACCTTGAAATGAAGAGTGCCGTTCGAGCCCGCCTGATCACGGAGTGGTTTGCCGAGCAGGCGTTCGACATCCGCGCGTCTGGATTTCAAAGGCTCGATGCCGCCCCACGGCGCAGCCTCGACCGGCGAAGAGATGACGAGCGCGGCGAAAACAACAAGGATGACCGCCATCATGCGCCGCACGTGAAGGCTAAAGAGGATCAAGTTCTTCATAGCGGCGATGCTACTCTACTACAGTGACGAGTGACAAGTGACGAGTGACGAGTTAAAAGCCTAGTCAGTGATAAGTCAAAAGCTTGCTCGCAGGCTCGTCACTTGTCACTCGTCACTATCTTTGAGCTGCGGGCCGTACGCGCTCGATTGATTCCTTAAAGTCCGTGTCGGCGGGCGCGAGCTGTGCGCCGCGCTCGTATGCCGTGAGCGCCTTGGCGTATTGCTTGGAGATTTCGTAGGCGTAACCCAGCTCGCGATAAATATTCACATCATCCGGGGACTTTGTGGCGGCGCGTTCCAAAGCGGCAATCGCCTTCGGAAAATTCTTCGCACGCGAGTGCGCGATGCCCAGCAGGTAGAGCGTGACGCCCTTCGCGTCGTCTCCCGCAGTGACCTTTTCAAGCACGGTGGCGGCGCGCGCAAACTGCTTTGCTCCGATCAAAGCCTGCGCAAAGAGCGTGGCGGCTTCCGCATCCGGACGCTGGCGCGTCAGGCTCTCTCCGGCGCGCACGGCGCTTAAGTAATCTGCATCGGCCTTAGCTTCGACGGTCGCCGACGCCGCGCGGCGCAGGTAAGCGGTCGTCAAGAGCGCCCACGCGGAAGCGATACGGGGATCGCTCAAGGTCGCGCGATTGAGCATACTGATGGCTTCGTCAAGACGCCCGCCCTTGAATGCGATCTGGCCCAGGTAATAGAGCGATGCGGCGTCCTTCGGATTGGCTTTGACGGCCGCGTTGAAAGAACGTTCGGCCTCCGCCGCCTTGCCCGTTTGATATTCCGCCACGCCGCGATAGTAAAACATGCTGGCGGGGGCAGGCGCGCCCACACGCGTCGTCGCGATGACGAGCAGAGGCAGAGCACGATCAAACTTTTCAGTCAGGATGTAAGCCTGGGCCAACGCGTCGACGGTGTTCGCGTCCTCCTGCGAGGCTGCGCGTTGCAGGTCTAAAGCACGTTGCAGGTCTGCGGCGGCCTCTTCGTACTGCTTAAGATTCATCTCCGCGAAGCCAGCGATCTTCCATGCCTCTGAGTCGTTCGGATTACTGGCCGCGATCTCTTTGGCTGCGCGCGCCGCCGCACCGTACTGTTTCTGTTGCAGCAGGTCGTAAGCGCGTGAAGTATCAGCCGTCATTGTCGAAGCAGCGGGAGCATTGTTCGTGCGGCGTCGCGGTGGGGGCGCTGTGTTGCCAGTCGTGTTGGACGACGCCGCAGTATTGTCCACCGTGGCGGGCGAGCGCTGCCCTGCGCGCGACGATGTTGAAGAAGACGACGGTGATGCGGTCGCGGCGGGCGGCACTGGATTAACGCGGCGCGGCCTGGTCGAGCCCGACTGCGCAAAAGTTGCGACCGTTGCGGCGACAAATATCAAAAGAGCGCCGCCGGTCCTGATAAAACGCGAAATAGCTTTAATCGTCATGAATTGTCGATCTCTCAAATTCCTTCGGGAACTCATTCCAACTGTCTGTCACGGACGCTAACAGAACCTGTCCGGCCCTGTCGATTGCCTGCCGCCCATGCGATGCTTCGAGCCGCGCAAAGGGTTCGCTTCTATTTACTTTAGCGCCCGGCGCACCATTATGAAAAGAGGCGAAAAGAGACGCGAAAAAAGCGACCGGAAGCATCTTCTGCCTGCGGTCGCTTTTTTCGTTTTGGGTTCGGCTCTTAGAAGTTAAGTTTCAACCCGAACTGGAATTGCCGGGCGTCAAAGGCGGCGGTTGGGCGGCTGTAGTAGCGGCCTCCGCTGTCGCGCTGTTTGAAGGCGTTGACATCCGGGAAGAAGGGTGAGGCGGAAGCCTCGTTGAAACGGTTGAAGAGGTTGAAGCCTTCGGCGATGAGGTCTAAGCGCACGCGCTCGCCAAAGCGAATGGCGCGCGTCAGACGCATATCGAGCGAGGC